>DQTU01000083.1 GCA_015662615.1 Campylobacterales bacterium
GTTTGCTTTGGATCGATATTGAAACCGCCCATAATGTTTGATGCAATATCAGCAGTTGTTGCTAAATCTGTAGCTCCAGCAGTCGCAAGCGAAAGCAGTCCTGGCATGGCAGATATTGTCTGTTTTGCATCAAAACCTGCCATTGACAAAAACTGCATTCCTTCAGCAACTTGACCAGCTGACCACTCCGTTGTAGCACCAAGCTTGAGTGCTGTTTGAGTCAATGCCTTGAAGTCTTCTTCTGTGGCATTGCTAAGAGCTTTTACTCTTGCCATTTTGCTTTCAAATTCTATGCTTGCTTTGATTGGAAATGCTATGGCACTACCAACTGCCACCGCTGCACCTACTGCACCAACCCCAATTTCAGGCTTTTTTCTCTCTGTAGTTCGTCTATATGCTCGTACGCCTTTTTCCAAATTTTCTGCACTTTTTTTTGTCCAAAACGCCACTTGTTTGGCATCGTGTTCGATTGCAGTCATATCTTTTCTAGCTTCTTTTAGGCTGTCTCTACTCGTTTTTATGTCTAGCTTGATCGGATTTGCAGAGATGATGAGAGCTTTTTTCTTGATGTGTGCTAAATGGTTGTCCAGAGATGTGAGATACTTTTTAAGCATTGGAAACTTCGTTGCTCTGAGTAGATTTATATTTTCTACTTTCTTTGCATAAGTGTGTATGCCTTTTGTCGATGCCTGTAAGAAGTTGCTACCTTTGATCGCAGAAGATAGCACTATGTTCATGCTGTATGCTACTTGACTTGCACTTGCCATATTTGCTCCAAAACTGTTTTTTGAAAACTCTATTAGAAAAGAGTGGAGTTAATCAAGCTGATTTTATATTTTATAAATCCTTACAAGTATTTTTTAAGGTAAAGTAGGTTATAATTCTTACATCAAAACAAAAAAAGGAGATAGAGATGATTAAGTACGGATATGAGGCAAGAAGAAGCAATACGCTTGATGTTGACTACGGGTTTGAAACCAAAAAAGAAGCATTTGAAAATGCTCCGAAAGGCTGGAATGTAATTGTGTTTTCGTATGATGAAGAGAATGAAGACAAAGTGGCAAAACTTTGTCAAAATGGTTCTGGTGCAGGTGTGTATTCGATTGACATATATACCAAATAGCAATAGCAGGGGCGTCCCTGCTATTCACATTTGGTCAGAGTAACTTGAGAATTTGCTTGTTCAAATTCTCAAATTTAATTATAAAACAACAAAGGAGATAGAAATGGACAAGGTAGCCAAAACAATAAAAGAGTTGAAAAAAATTTGCTCTGAGAAAGGGAATCCTTATATTTCTTTGAACGGAGGATTTTTGAACGGTTTGGAAGATTTAATTGAAAATGATAAAGATTGCAAAAGTAGAGTAGAAAATATAGCTATGTCTCTATTTTACGATAAACATCATAAATATATAGAGATAGAAGAGTTAAAAGAAAAACATTACGATACATATTTCGCAGCAGTTCATATGTATGTTTTCGATTTAACGGCGATAGGAGAAAATACTTATAGTTGCGAAGAGCTAATCGAGCTTTTGGAAGATGATCCTGAAATGTATCTTGAAGATGTTGAAATAGTAATAAATCAATACTATTTTTTCAAAAATTGTCGAAACGGATGACAAAGAGCATCCGTTTTTTTGAACAGAAAAAATCCTGCTTATGAGTTTAGAGCCTCTTTAATTTTTCTCGACTCAACAAAGCGAATGTGTTTTCCTGCAGGTGCTGTTCCTTCTGTACCATCTGGCAACTTGTAGTGTCTCTCTTTGTGTTCAGCAACTTCCAAAGTTCCAAGACCACGAACTTTTATGCTTTTACCATCTACAAGGGCCTTGAAAGCAAGATCGTCTGCTACATCCATGATTTTGTCAATTA
>DQTU01000004.1 GCA_015662615.1 Campylobacterales bacterium
GAAGAGAATAACAAAGGTCGAGAAAAAGCATCTATTTTGTCTAACGCCTTTGAAGCACTCATCGGAGAAATTTATCTAGAGAGTGGACTTGAAGTGGCTGAGAAGATTTCGCTAAATCTACTTCATGATGCTTATCCAAAAATCGACCTTGCTTCAGTTTTTAGAGACCATAAAACCACACTTCAAGAGTTGACACAAGCAACAATCGGAGAAACACCTCAGTATATATTGGTGGGGTCAACTGGTCCTGACCATTTGAAAGAGTTTGAGATTGTGGTCAAAATTGCAGATAAAGAGATCGCATCAGCTAAAGGTAAAAGTAAAAAAGAGGCACAACAAGAGGCGGCAAAATTAGCTATCGAAGTGCTAAGTAAGGAAAAATAGATGAGTAATAGTTTTGGGAAAAGATTTGTTTTTACAACTTTTGGAGAGTCTCATGGTAAGGCTTTAGGCTGTGTTGTTGATGGCGTACCGGCAGGAATAGAAATAGATGAAGCGTTTATCCAAAGTGAACTAGATAGAAGAAAGCCGGGACAAAATGAGTTTGCAACTGCGAGAAAAGAGGGAGATGTTGTAGAGATACTAAGTGGTGTATTTGAAGGAGTTAGCACAGGAACTCCGATAGCCATGGTTATCTTCAACACCAACCAAAAAAGCAAAGACTATACCAACATCAAAGATCTTTTTAGACCAGGTCATGCTGACTTTACCTATTATCATAAATATGGAATTAGAGATTATCGAGGCGGTGGTAGAAGTAGTGCGAGAGAAACGGCGGCAAGAGTTGCAGCTGGAGCGATTGCAAAACTGATGCTAAAAGAGCTTGGCATTTCAGTTGCAAGTGGAGTTCTTGCCATAGATGGTATAGAGTGTGAAAGTCAAGATTTTAAATTTGCAAAAAGTAGTCCTATTTATTCTTTAGACAAAAAAAAAGAAGAAGCTCAAAAAGAGGCAATTTTAACAGCAAAAAATAGCCATGACTCTGTGGGCGGTGTTGCACTTGTGAAAATTAAAAACAGTCC
Organism: Campylobacterales bacterium; assembly: GCA_015662615.1. Classification (GTDB taxonomy): domain Bacteria; phylum Campylobacterota; class Campylobacteria; order Campylobacterales; family QNZT01; genus SZUA-1433. The sequence continues at coordinate 1,023 of DQTU01000004.1, forward strand.
AATTGGTCTAGGTGAGCCAATTTACTATAAAATGGATGCTCAATTAGCAGATGCTATGATGAGTATAAACGCCGTAAAAGGTGTAGAGATAGGTGATGGAACTGAAAGTTCAAAACTTACTGGCGTGCAAAATAATGACCCAATTCGTAAAGATGGATTTACTACAAATCATAGCGGTGGTATCTTAGGTGGAATCACCAATGGAGAAGATATAGATATAAAAGTCTATTTTAAACCCACACCTTCTATCTTCCAAACGCAACAAACAGTTGATATACACAACAACGAAGTAGAGTGTGCACTCAAAGGTCGTCATGATCCATGCGTTGCAATTCGTGGCTCAATTGTTGCAGAATCAATGGCAGCACTTGTAACTGCTGATATGTTGCTTCTAAATTTAGGTAGAAATATCAAAACTCTTAAATCGGCATATACTCACTAAACTTAATAAAGTATATTATTTTTTACTCTTATACCTTTTTTATGTTTCTTATAGTAACATTTTACCACATAAGGTAAACTATTCTTTCATTATTTGTCTGATTAGTTTACTTATAAGAAATAGTATCTTACACTATGACAGAAATATATTTCGTCTATCCGTTAAAAGTTAGACACCTATTTGATCCATAGGTATGAGAGAAAATGCTAGGCAGTTTTTTTATAAATCTGTAAACTGACGAAACTTTTGTAAGGAGATAAAAATGAAATTATTTGTTAAAACAGCTATTGCTTCTATGGCAATTGCAGGAATGGTACAAGCAGACACTATGCTTATCGGTGTAGATGCAGGTCTTACTGTTTATGGTGCTAGATTAGGTGTTGTTGCAGGAATTACTGCTGGTAGTGGTAGAAACTATACATCATATAGTTCTGGTTCTTATTCAAAAAAATCAGCAGCTTGCCCGTCTGCAGTTGTAGCAGTATCAAATCCTTGTGCTTATGTTTGTGAGCCATGTGAAGTGATTGCTCCGCCATGCGCAAAATACTAAGGTAATGTTAAACTAGAAGCCAAGTCTATTTTTATATTCTCTGGCTTCAAGTTTCTTATAACTTTTTTTGTCTTATCATAAGAAGATGAAAACTGAAACTTGTCCACTCTGTAAAAACAGAGATACCACCCCATTTAGTAAATCAGAAAACAGAGATTATTTTTATTGCTCTAACTGCGATTTAGTTTTTGTACCAACAGAGTATTTTATCTCACAAAAAGAGGAAAAAGAGAAATATGATCAACATCAAAATTCCACAGATAACCAAGGGTATCAAGACTTTTTAAATAAACTCCTCATTCCACTTTGCTCACACCTACCTTCACAAGCTTTAGGTTTAGATTTTGGTTCGGGTCCGGGACCTACACTTTCAATCATGATGGAAGAGTTAGGATACAAAATGGATATTTATGACTATTTTTACCATAATGACCCAAAAGTTTTTGAGAATTCTTATGATTTTATTACCACTACAGAGGTGATAGAGCACCTGCACAATCCCTATGAAGAGATTTTAAAATTATGGGCATGTCTGAAGCCTGGAGGCATTTTAGGTATCATGACTGCATTTAGACCAAGTGATGAATCATTTAAAGGTTGGTATTATAAACGAGATTTAACCCATGTACGTTTTTTTACAGAAGCTTCATTTAACTGGCTCTCAGACAAACTAAATGCAGAAATTTTTGTACCACAAAGTAATGTTGTGATTTTAAAAAAGAGGGATTAATGAGTAAATCAACAAGTCGTGACAAACTTTTAGATGCTACCTTTAACGAAGTTTACATGTATGGTTACGCTGGGTCGAGTACTGCAAATATTCTCAAAATTGCAGGTGTTCCAAAAGGTTCTATGTATCACCATTTTGCATCAAAAAAAGAGATGGTAGTGGCTATGATAAAAGAGAGATTGATTCCAAAAGTGAGAGAATCATTTTTTGTAGAGATACATGAAGACAGCAGAGCGCTTGATATCATAATATTCCTCTTTAAAAAAATAAGTAAAAATAAAATGCTTATTAAACATGGTTGTCCACTACATAAACTCATGTTTGAAATGGGCTCATTAGATGAAGAAATTACTGATCTTTGTTATGAGGAGTTTTTACATATGCGTGATAATTTTTCTCAAATTATTGATTTAGGGATTCACCAAAAAACAATTAAAGATATAGATAGTAAATCTTTAGCAGAACATATCATCACAAACTCATGGGGAGCACTTTCAATCCCACCAAAACATTCTTCCAAAGAACAGTTTTTAAAAGATACACAACATATTATTGACTATATCAAGGTTTAACTAAGTTATATTCCTTTATAATAGACCGACCAGTCTACTATAAAGGAATAATTATGTTTATATATCAGCCCTCTTTATCAAAAGAGTTAGAATACACTCTTGGTAAAATCAAAAACTTATTTGGTGTCATTCCTCCACATTGGGAATTGTTAGCTTTTATCGCTCCAAAGCGATTTGAAATGTTTATAGTAGAGATAAAATATCTACTAAACCATCCAAATATCAATCCTGATTTTTTTGCGATGTTAAGGCTCCATGTTGCTAATAAAGCGGGTTTTTCTTACTGTAAATCTTTTAATACAAAGTTACTATTGGCAAAAGGATATGATAAAACAAGCATCAAAGAACTCAAAGAAGATATTGGGCTCATACCTTTGGATAATAGACATAAGTTCTTAGCACAAAAAGCAATTAAGGCGATGTATCAGCCCAAAGAGTTTACTTTGAAGGATATTAATGAATTAAAAGATCTATCATGGAGTGATAGTGACATTTATGATGCAATTGACCATGCTGGTTTTTTATTTAAATTTGCAAGAATAATTAAAGCGTATAGTAAATGAAGATAATAGAATTAATTGGTATCAAAACAGATGATAACACCCTACCCTCTCTAACGCTATGTGAAAACAATCAAAATCATATCGGTACTATGCATGCAGGTGCACAATTTATACTCGCTGAAATGGCAAGTGGTGTTTACTTATCTTCTCTATTTCCAGAACTCAAAGATAAGATTATTCCACTTATGCGTCACTCATGTATAAAATATAAAAAAACTGCATTCGGGACGATAACTACATATCCATATCTATCAGATGAAGAAAAAGAGCGGTTTAAAACACAATTTTCAAAAAAATCAAGAGGAACCATAGAAGTAGAGGTAACCCTTAAAGATGAAGATGATGAAATTGTATCCATTGGTTCATTTACATGGTTTATACAAAAAAGAGAATGAGATAAATGGTAGAATAAGGTAAAAATTTTACAAGGAGATATTCATGAAAAGCTTTCATTCCAAACTAGAAAAGTTTGCCAGAAAATGTGATGAGATTTTACTCTCTTCACAACTCAAAGGGTTGATCGAAGAGGCAAATCAAAAAGTAGATCAAATTGAACCCAAGGATCTTTATATTGTCACTAAAGATATCATTTTGATAGATGTTAGAGAACCGGAAGAGTTTGCATCAGGTTATATCAATGCACATGAAGTGCTTACAGTTCCTCGTGGGAAGTTAGAGTTTACCGCTATTGACAAGATTGCAAAAGTATTTGGTGATGATGCAAAGATAGTCACTTATTGTCTTAAAGGACCTCGCGGTTCATTGGCGGCACTTCAACTTCACAAGATGGGATTTACCAATGTTCAAAACTTAAGTGGAGGAATTCTTGGTTGGTTAAAAGAGGGAAATACAATCCATAGTTATCTTGGGGAACTTACTTTAGTTTAAATTTCAAAAAAAGTTAATGTCAAAAAGTGTATATTTTTTCGCTTTTTAACAAAAAATAAAATATATTTAAAATCTCCTTTTCTTCTCTAAAATTTTGACTAAACTACGCTAAAATTTCTTTCAAAAAATCCGATACTATTTAATCAAGCAAATTAAAACTTAGGGATAGATGGTAATTTCATGAAAAATAGAGCAACAACTTTTATAGATCATATTTCTGTTGCTCGAAAAACTGCTATACTCATAGTAGTCATCACCGCGGGTGTTCTTTTCTTTGGTGCATTTGGGCATCTTAGCCTCTATAATTTCAAAGAGAGTTATAATAATTTTTACAAAACAAAATATGAATTTGAATTCATATTAAATCATTTTAATAGACTTTATACTATAGACAATATGAGAGAGAGCGATAAAATACAATGGTCGGATTTTAAAAAACTTGACCCAAAACTAAATCCAGATGATCAAAAAACATATAATAGACTAATCAAAGAAACAGACCAAAGTATAAATGAAGTTTTTACACTTTTTAAAGAATCTCAATATAGCCATGAATTAAAAAGTTCATTAGATTCACTTCATCAAAATTTTGCACAGTTAAGTACATTTCAACATGATCTTGCAAAAAAAGAGATTGATTTCATAAATAAAAAGTATAACTATATCATTTGGATGATGATAACATTGACTCTATTTTTAGTACTTTTCGCTACTATTTTTACAAACTCTATCATTAAGAACACTAGAAAATTAATTGACTCACTTTCAAATATTGCCAAGACTAAAATGGATTATTATGAAAATTTAGCAGAAAAATTAGCATATGATTATGAAGAAAAAGTAACTAAAGAGGTTATTAAAAGCAGAGAAAAAGATCAAATCATGTATCACAATGCCAGACTGGCTTCGATGGGTGAAATGATAGGAAATATTGCACATCAATGGAGGCAACCGTTAAATGCATTAACAATTTTAATCCAGAGCTTTGGTACAAAAAGTATGACTGGGAACTTAACTCAACAATTCATCGATAAACAAGTTGATGAGGGACTCCGTCTTGCAAATCAAATGTCAAATACTATTGAAGATTTTAGAAATTTTTTCTCTCCACCTCGCGAGCGTGAGTATTTTAGTCTTGAAAAATCATTAAAAGATACATTGGAGCTTGTAGAATTTTTTTGTAAAGATGAATATATAGATATCCAAGTGTTTTCCAAAGAAGACTTGAGAGTTTTTGGATACTCCAATGAATTTTCACAGGTAGTTTTAAACCTAATCAATAATGCTAGAGACAATTTTAAACTAAAAAATATTAACAATAAGAGAAGAATAGTTATAAAACTTGAGAAGAAATACAAACCTAAACCATTTGCGATAATCTCTTTTATAGATAATGGTGGGGGAATTGATCCTAAAATAAAAGATAAAATTTTTGAACCTTATTTTACTACAAAACATAAATCAACTGGAACTGGAATCGGTCTGTTTATGTCAAAACAAATTATTGAGAAGCAAATGAATGGATTAGTTACTATGAAAAACATAGAAAGTAAAATGGGAGGAGATAAAGTTTACAAATGTGCACATTTTATTATCGCTATCCCTATAAAGTAATCAATTATTGACAAAAACAAACTATTTCTCTTAAGTTAAGCCTTTTATTTTCATAATTATTAAATTAATTATGAAAATAATTCATCAAAAGTATCATTTTTTTATCTTCCAAAAGGTATGAAAGTTCCCATTTTATAGCTGTAATGTTAAATAATTTAAACAAATTGCTAAAAAAATTCTCTTTTCTTCATAATTTTATTAAAAAATAATAAAGTATTTGGTATAGTTTTAAAATATTAATTAGAAAATTGAGAAATCAGGAGTGAAATGTGGATTTAAATAGCTTGAAAAACTTAGAGTTACTCTATGTAGAGGATGATGCAGATGTTATGAATCAAACAAAGTTAATTTTAGATGACTTTGTTAAAGTGGTACATACTGCACGTGATGGTGCAGAGGGTTTAGAAGTTGCACTTAGAGAAAATATTGATATCGTTGTAGCAGACATTAACATGCCTAAAATGAATGGTATCGAGATGATAAGAGCTATCAAAGTTGAACATGAAAAGAATATACCATGTATCATTACCACCGCACATACTGATACAGAATATTTGATTGATGCAATCAATTTAAAAGCAGACGGTTATATCATCAAACCGATTAATATCAAAGATCTAATTAACGCTATTTATACTGTTATGCTTCCAATCATACAAAAGAAAGAGATTGAGGGTTGTGCACATGTTGTAGAATCTCTGGCAGCACTTGTTGGCGGTAAGAAAATTGAAATTTTAAAATATATCATTGACAATCTCGATAAAGAGAAGATATTTTATGGTTCATACCAAGATATCATGGAAGCATTGGATGTTTCTAAACCAACGGTTGTAAACATGTTCAAACAACTTATCGGTGCGGGAATACTAGAAAAAATTAAAAATAAAGTCTACAAATTCAAAAGACAAGACTTAATCGGTTAATTTATGCATAAGATGTTAAAATATCTCAAAAAAATAAGGATATTTTAACACTATGAAAAAACTCTTACTTACATGCATGCTATTTTTGGCAACATCAATCTTTGCAGAAACAAACACTACAAATCCACATGTCATATTAGAGACAAATCAAGGAAACATTGAAATTGAACTCTATCCAGATGTCGCTCCAAAAGCTGTTAAGAACTTTATAGAACTTTCACAAAAAGGCTATTATGATGGTGTCATCTTTCATAGAGTCATCAAACACTTCATGATCCAAGGTGGAGATCCAACTGGAACGGGTCGAGGTGGCGAATCAATCTATGGTGGTGTTTTTGAAAATGAATACAAACCAAATCTTACCTTTGATAAACCAGGACTTTTAGCAATGGCAAACAGAGGACCAAATACAAATGGAAGTCAATTTTTCATAACAACAGTAGCCACACCACACCTAAATGGTGGATATACAATCTTTGGAAAAGTTGTAAATGGATATGACACAGTTAAGAAAATTGAAAATACAAAAGTTGGTAGAGGCGATAGACCCGTTGAAAAACAGATCATTAAAAAAGCAACACTTAAAAAATAAGTAAAATATCGGAAGTGGAGACTTTAGTCCCACCAAAATTAAAAGGAGCAAACTATTATGAAAAAAATAGAAGCAATTATTAAACCATTTAAACTAGAGGATGTCAAAGATGCACTCACAGATCTTGATGTTTCAGGTATGACCATTACGGAAGTAAAGGGATATGGAAGGCAACAAGGACATACTGAGCTTTATCGTGGAGCTGAGTATATTGTAGATTTTTTACCAAAAATCAAACTTGAGCTTGTAGTAAAAGAAGCGGATTTAGATGAAGCAATTACTGCTATCACAAATGCTGCAAAGACTGGCAAGATTGGTGATGGTAAAATTTTTGTAAGTTCAATTGAAAAGACTATCAGAGTTAGGACAGGCGAAGAAGACGAAGACGCGGTATAGGAATTATTATGGAAGATAGTGCTTATATCATTGATACGCTTTTTACACTTTTTGCAATGACTTTGATAATCTTCATGGTTCCAGGTTTTGCGATGCTTGAAGCGGGACTTGTAAGAACTAAAAATGCTTCAACAGTTCTTACCACAAATGTCATGATTTACGCTGTTGCCTCTATGGCGTTTTTACTTGTGGGATACTCTATCGCTTTTGGAGAGTTTGGAAGTGACAACATGAGTAAATGGGCTGTTTTTATGTTCCAAATGGCATTTGTTGGAAAAGCGATAAATATTATGAGTGGAGGGGTTAGTGAAAGAGTAAGAATCATGCCTCTTGCTATCTTTACAGCCATCATGGGAGGTTTAATCTACCCACTTATCGTAAATGTATCTTGGGGTTCTGACTTTTTGGCAGATACCTTTTTAGACCTTAACATGTATGATTTGGCAGGCTCTACCGTTATCCATTCGACTGGTGGATGGGCACTTTTGGCTGCTATTCTTATCGTAGGCCCTAGGCGTGGAAGATACAGAAATGGAAAGATACGCGTTATTCCAGCTTCAAACATACCTCTTGTAGTTTTGGGAGCACTGCTTCTTTGGATAGGCTGGTTTGGATTTAATGGTGGTTCGGTTGGTTCTATCAGCACAAAAGAGAATGCTGACTTAGTTGCGTTAACCATCATGAACACAAATACAGCAGGACCAGATTTATATGATATATACACACCAATTCTTATCGGTGCAGTAGGTGGAGCATTGGTTGTTTTTGCAGTTCCACTATTTGATAAACTAAGATTGGATGACCCAGTCGGTGCACTTTCTGTGCATTTAGTAAATGGAATTTGGGGAACATTGGCCGTAGGAATTTTTGCAAGCAATGGTGATGATATCACATTATGGGGTCAAATCAAAGGTATCATACTTGTAGGTATTTTTGCTTTTGCTGCATCATATACAGTGATTTATCTTATCAACAAATTCATGCCATTTCGTGCAGATGATAATGACCAACAACAAGGTCTTGATTTTTCGGAATGTGGACTTGAAAGTTATCCAGAGTTTGTAAGAAATTAAAAATATTAATCTTAATGGTATGATTTTTGCTATAATTGAATAAATCTTCCATTAAGGACATATATTGAAAACAATCTTCCGCGAATACGATATCAGAGGTATTTTTGAAAAAGAGTTAAACGAACAGAGTGTTAAACTCATTGGCTATTTTTTAGGGCTAAAAGTTAAAGTGATTGGTGAATACGTCTCAATTGGCTATGACGCTAGAGTACACTCCCCAAAGCTTTGTGATTGGCTTGCAAGTGGTTTTAATAAAGCTGGCGTAAAAGTTCTTAATATGGGACTTGTAGCAACACCAATCAATTACTTCTCAAACTATCAAGAGTTTGATGGCATCACTCCATCCGCTTCAGTTATGATAACAGGTTCACATAATCCTCCAGAGTATAATGGTTTTAAAATCACTATTGATTGTGCACCATTTTTTAGTGATGATATTTATGCATTGGGTGATGAGATCTTGGAAAATCTTGACTTAAATATAGAGGACAATACTACATCAACTTTTATAGATGCAAAAGATAGATATATTGAGTACTTAGTTAAAGAGTTTGACTCTCTAAAAGGGCTTGATAAAAAAATCATTTTAGATTGTGGAAATGGCGTAGCTGGTGTGGCGATCATCGATATTTTTGACAAACTAGAACTCAATTATGAGAGCATGTACACTGAACCTGACGGAACTTTTCCAAATCACCATCCAGATCCATCTGTTGAAGAAAACCTAGTAGATATCAAAGAGAAATTAAAAGGCGATTTTGATCTAGGTTTTGCTTATGATGGAGATGCTGATAGAATTGCAGTTTTAACAAAAAAACACAATATAAAAGGTGATGAACTTGCCCTTTTGCTCTCTAAAACGATGACAAACCCAACAATTATCGGTGAGGTCAAATGTTCACAAGTAATGTATGATGAGATCAATAAAATCGGAACAGCCATCATGTATAAAACTGGTCACTCAAATCTCAAAGTAAAGATTCGTGAAACTGGTGCAGATTTAGCAGCAGAAGTGAGTGGTCATATCTTTTTTAATGACCGTTACTTCGGTTACGATGATGCCCTTTATACCACTTTTAGAGTTTTAGAATTAATCCATGGCGGTATGGATTTAGATGCAGAGGTCGAAGCTCTTCCAAAAACTTACTCAACTGAAGAGTTAAAAGTAAAGACAACCGAGGATGAAAAGTTTCCACTTATTGATAAGGTCAAAGAGTTATTAAAAAATCCACCAGAAGATTTTCCTAATATCAAAGATATTATTGATATTGATGGTGTAAGGGTAATTTTTGAAGATGGTTGGGGATTAGTTAGAGCGTCAAATACAACGCCTATAATTGTTACAAGATTTGAATCCACAAATGAGGATAATGCAAAGCTTTATGAAGAAAAAATAAATGCGTTAATTGACAAAGCAAAAAACGCACTTAAATAGAAAGGTAGCGCCTATAAAGGGGTTACGTTTTCTGCTTGTGGCCCTTTTTGACCTTCACCAATTTCGAATGTTACTTGTTGACCTTCTGCTAGTGAAACACGTCCACCGCTTGGGTTATTTACTTGTCGAAAATGTACAAAAACATCATTTCCTCCATTTTCTTGTTGGATAAATCCGTAGCCTTTTTCGTCATTGAACCATTTAACGGTTCCATTTAGCATATCTGCCATATGTCGTACCTTTGTAAAAAATATACTCTATTGCTAGAGTACGAGTCAAAATTTAGAGCGTTTTAAAAAAACGAGTATCTTATATCTCTCATCGGCATTATTATAGCGTGTTTTTTTAAATAATGCAATTTTATTTTTAAAGAGTATAACTTGACTGATAAGATCGTTCTATAAGTGCGGTAGATAGGAGTGTATTTCGTTGTGTTAAAAGAGAATTAGCACTAAATAGTTCTTCATCACTTGGACTATTTAATCCATATAAATCATTAAAGAGGTTTAAATAGGAAGAAAGTTGGTTGTCATCACTGTTAAAAAGTAGACGATTTAATTGAATTGATAAAGTACCTAACCCATTTGTCTCACTTTCAGTTAATTTTTCACCTAAAATTTTATTATACCCCTCAGAAAAAAATGATAAATTAGTTTCTCCAGAATCTCCAAAAAGTTCAATTATGGAGCGCTGAGTTAGATATTGACTCAATTCATTGGTCAAACTTTGTATCTGCTCTTTACTTCCCTCACTCACTCCTAAATTTTGAAATATTTCATCAAAGTTTATCAACTGAAGCTGTGAAGAATTTGTCGGATAAATTGTATCCAAGTTAGCCCGTAAACTTTCAAGCTCTTTTTGCTGCTTACTATCTAAATCATTTGGAACACCAAAAATGCCATTTAACGTACTATCTATTTGTGAAATTTGAAAGAGACTTTTTGATTCATCTGAGAATGTAACAGTATCAATAGCCCCATTTTTAATTGATTCAGCAATTTGGCTAATTTGTTTTGAAGTATAGTTTGTGTTTATATAACCACTATTTACGATATTTGTAATACTATTTGTAAATGTGCTCATGTTTCTCTCCTACTTACATGATAGCACTTTTGCGGTGTTTATCAAAATTTGTTATAATAATTCCAAATTATACGGCAGGGAATGGAATGTTAAAAAAAGCACATGAGTATTACAATCAAAAAAATTATAGTGAAGCGTTAAATTTATATAGAGAGTTAGCAGACGGGGGAAATCAAGATGCACAAACTTCACTAGGTTTTATGTACCAAAATGGACAAGGAATTGCAAAAAACGATGATGAGGCATTTAGTTTATATGAAAAAGCAGCCCAGAGCGAACAACCTTACGCGCTTTTTAATCTTGGTCTTTTATATGCCAATGGACAAGGAGGAGTAGATGAAAATCATTTTAAAGCATTTGAGTATTTTCAACGCTCTGCAATCGCAGGTGTAGAGTTAGCACAGTATGAAACCGCTTTGAGATTTGAGAGAGGACTTGGATGTGTTCAAGATTTTAAGCAAGCAGCTTATTGGTATGAAGAGGCAGCAAAAAGAGGACATGCAGAGGCGTTTAATAACTTAGGTGTGCTTTATAAAGATGGATTTGGCGTAGAGCAAAACTATCATCGTGCATTTGTCTGTTTTTCAAGAGCTAGTGAACAAAATCTTCCTATGGCTCAATACAACTTAGGACAGCTTTATGATTCTGGTTTGGGTGTAGAACAAAACAATGAAAAAGCACTAGAACTGTGTAGACAAGCTGCATTTGGAGGGCATGAAAAAGCAAAAAGTATCATTAAAAAACTACAAGAAAATGGAACCATTGTCTTTTAAAGTAAATTATTTTATACTGTTATTTAAATAATTTAACAAAAAAGGAAATATTATGGCAATGAAATTTATCATCGCAGCACTTTTAATTTTTGGAGGTATGATGGCTTACAAAAATTATCAAGAAGGTGGTTTTGCTAACGCACAAGGTGTAAATGTACCTGTAGAGCAGGATGTTGAAGCACACTAACTAACCAGTATCAATAGTGAGTGTCATCTCGTACACCCACTGTTGAAGTGGTAACAAATCCTCATATATCTCATACGCATAATCAACAAGCTTTTCACTAAATAGTATCTCATGTGGTGCTATCTCTTTATAGGCAAACATGGATGCAAACTTTGTGAGCTTTATATGCTCCATTTCTTCATCAAACTCTCTTGGTACTCTTTTATATTTTGGTTCTGGTATCTGATAACCCATTGCTTTTAATTTATCTAAAATTTTAACTAACTCTGAGCTATGTTTATCATTTTTGATATAATCACGGTACGCACTCAAAGTCTCTTTTGAAAATCCTCGAATTCCTGCCGCAAAGAAAATCTCATCAGGAGAAAAATGCATATAAAATGAAGAACTTTGCATTCTTTTCCCTGCACCCTGCCAAAAAATTACACCGATACGGCTTTTAATGGGGGTTTTATCTTTTGAAAAACGTATATCTCGATAGATACGAAAAAGGGAACCATTGACTTTTGGTTTTGCTTTGATAGTAGGAACTAGTGCTTGAAGATGTTCTCCCATTTCGATAACATATGCAACACTTGGATCTTTTATAAGTTGCTCATACTCATCTTGATGGGCTTCAAACCACTCTTTTGTATTGTTTTTACGAATAGAATTTAGAAAAGCAATACTCTCTTTTGGAAAACCTGTAAAATTCACAAATCCCTTTCTTTAAATTTTCAACTTCTCTAATCTTGCCAATCTATCTTCTGTCTTTGGATGGGTAGAAAAAAGTGCCTTAAAAGAGATATCTTTCCCTGAAAAAGGGTTAACGATAAACATATGAGCAGTTGCCGGTGTTGCTTCATGCATGACTGCATGACCACGACTATAATTATCCAGTTTTATAAGTGCTGATTGCAGCCACTCTGGATGACCTGTAAGTCTTGCAGCACCTTCATCTGCCATAAATTCTCGATTTCTACTTACTGCCATTTGCACAATTGATGCAGCCATCGGTGCTAAAAACATGAGTGCTATCATGACAATAGGATTTGGTCTATTTTCACTGCTTCCACCACCAAACATCATCCCAAAATTAGCAAGCATTGCAATTGCTCCTGCAATAGTTGCAGCAATTGTACCGACTAAAATATCATAATGCTTCACATGACTCATCTCATGTGCTAAAACACCCTCTACCTCATTATCATTTAAAATCTCTAAAAGTCCTTCAGTTACTGCTACCGCTGCATTGGAGTGATTTCTTCCTGTTGCAAATGCATTGGGTACATGGTCAGGTATGATATAAACTTTTGGCATCGGTGTTTCAGCTCTTTCACTAAGGCGGCGTACCATATCATAAAGACCTTTTGCTTGGTTTTCATTGACCTCAACGGCATTATAATGTTTTAAAACCAACTTATCCGAGTTGAAATAACTAAAAAAGTTCATACCAACTGCAATCACAAAGGCTATAAGCATGCCCATTTGTCCACCTATCATGCCACCAATCCAAACAAATAACACAGTCAAAGCTGTCAATAAAAATACCGTCTTAGCAGCTTCCATAATCTATCCCTTTTTCAAATAATATTCCATCGATTCCCAAATCTGCTGCCCACTCTAAGTCAGTTTCATTGGCTCCATAAAGTAAGATCTTTGCATCAAACATATACTCATCTGCTAACTTTTGAGCTTTTGAAACAAGTTTTTTATCACAGATAATAAAACTTGCCCCAAGTGAGTTTGCAAAAAGTACATCTTTAACTACATCAGCAATAATTGCAAATGAGACATCTTCATCTCTACAATGTGTACAAAGCTCTAAATTTTTCTCACTAAATTCAAACACAACCGTACTATTTGACGGAGTATTTGAAATATCTTCACTTTTTTTCACAAAATAAAAAGGTTCACTTTTTATAAAATTATGCCCTAAAATTATCATTTAAGTTTTGCACACTCTTTTGAACAGTATTGCTTACCATCTTTCATAATCGCTTCTTTAGTGCTGATATAAACTCCGCACTCTTCGCACTCTACAACTGTCTCACTATCTTCATATTTATTTTTTAACATGTTTGGTTTTTTAAAAAATATAAAATATACTCCATAAAATACCACACCCAAAACAATTAATTTTATAATCATCTATTACCTTTTTTTATCCATAAATAATTTCTTTTGTCTCTTTTGATGATTTCATAATTCATATCATCATTTACCTCATCATAAACATTTTCTCCTTTGTAAAAGAGAAATTCTGTATTTTCACCAACAAAATTCTTTGACAAATCAATCAAAAAACCAGTTTTTGCAACTGCACGAGAAGTAATCAAATCAGCTTCAAAAGCTTCTGCATCTTCTATACGACCTCTTATTATATCTACATTTTGTAAACCATAAGTAGATTTAACCAAATGTAAAAATGCTGTTCGTTTCATCAAAGGCTCCACCAAAGTAAAATGAACATCAGGAAGCTCAATCGCCAATATCATGCCAGGAAATCCAGCACCAGTTCCTATATCAACCACTTTTTTTATATTTTCAAAATCTATAAAGTTTATCGGATAGAGTGAATCTTCGATATTTTTCTCAACCTCTTGTTCATTTTTGCTCCCTGAAAGGCGGTGGACTTTGTTGTATTTTAAAAGTAAGTTTGTGTAAGTTTTAAATTTTTTCATCTAAAACAAATGCCCCATCTTAGCCTTCTTAGTTTTCAAATAATCCTCATTATGCACATTTGAATCCACAACGATTGGTAACCTCTCCACTATTTCAATACCCTCTAAACTCTCAATTTTCTTAGGGTTATTTGTCAAAAGTTTTATCTTTTTAATTCCAAAATATTCCAATATATACTCAACAATCTCATAACTTCTCTCATCTGCATTAAATCCCAACTGATGATTTGCCTCAACTGTATCTAGCCCTTTATCTTGAAGTGAATAGGCATTGACTTTGTTTAAAAGCCCGATATTTCTACCCTCTTGCCTAAGGTAAATAACCATTCCATTATGCTCTTCAATCTCTGACAGTGCATATTCAAGCTGATCACGGCAGTCGCACTTTACGCTTCCTATCGCATCTCCAGTTAGACACTCACTATGAACTCTAACAACAGGAATATCAGTTATTGGTTCTTTAAAAATAACTAGATGCTCTTTATGTCCCTCTTTAAATGCCTGTATTTTAAATGTTCCAAAACGGCTGGGTAATTCTGCTATTTCGGAGATCTCTATCTTCATATGTTTCTCTTTCCATATTATGGTATAATAATCGCTTTTTTATTATAATTAAATAATATATTATCACACAAGAGGATAAAGCATGTTTAAAAGATTCAGAAGAGTCAGATTAAATTCAAAACTTAGAGATTTGATAACTGAAACAAAACTCACAACCGATGATTTTATCTACCCACTTTTTATAAAAGAGGGAGCGGGATTTAAAAAAGAGATTGGCTCTATGCCTGGTGTTTTTCAAATGAGTATTGATGAGATTTTAAAAGAGTGTGAAACGCTTAAAACATTAGGACTTTACAGCATTATATTGTTTGGGATTCCTGAAACAAAAGATAGTGTTGGTAGTGATGCACTATGTGAACATGGGATAATTGCAAAAAGCATAAAAGCGATAAAAGAAGCACATCCTGATATGTTTGTCACAAGTGATTTATGTTTTTGTGAATATACAGACCATGGGCATTGTGGAATTTTGGATATTGAAAACGAAACGGTAAATAACGATGCAACCTTAGAAATTTTAGGGGAACAAGCAGTACACCATGCCAAAGCTGGTGTTGATATGATTGCACCAAGCGGCATGATGGACGGCATGATAACGGTTATCAGAAAAGCGCTTGATGATGCTGGATTTATCAACCTTCCAATCATGAGCTACTCTACCAAGTTTGCCTCAGCATATTATGGACCATTTCGGGATGTTGCAGAGAGTAGTCCCTCATTTGGAGATAGAAGAAGTTATCAGATGAATCCTGCAAATAGGAATGAAGCACTAAATGAGTCTATCGAAGATGAAAGAGAGGGAGCAGATATCCTC
>DQTU01000003.1 GCA_015662615.1 Campylobacterales bacterium
TATAACTGAAACTCTAAAAACTGCACCTACAAAATCTAATATTCAAGAATTGATGGTACAAATAGATATGCTCTATGCAGCAATCTTTGCAAATATCATTATGAATTCAAGCAAAGAGTTAACAAACAAACTACTTGAAAACCATCAACTAGGCAATCAAGTAAAAGAGATGTTAAATGAGTCTTTACAAGGTATGGATCTCGCTGATAAAGAGATGACATCGGCAAATAGTAGATGACACATACAATAAGCTCAATACCCTCGGTAATGCTTACGAAGTTTACTCTATCTATGATTTAAATCATAATACTTATATCAAACTCTCAGGGGTTAAACTTGATAGAGAATATACAAGAACAGGACTACTTGATAATCTAAGAGATGTATCTGATGGCTCTGAAGATGATTGGGGATGGGGTGTCTCTATCTCAACAAGATTCTAAAAACAGTGATGCTGATGAACATACCATCTAGCAATTTCAAGCGAGGAGAGTGAACGCTCTCTAAGCTGTGAGGGCAAAGAGCTAAGACGAAGTTTGCTTCCAATGATCGAACTCACAATATATAAAAACAAAACTACACCAATACCCATTACCCAATCATAAACATAACCGACATACAATCCAACCACAACTGGTAAAATTACTAAGCCAAAAAAGACCCCAAAAACAAGAGCTTTACATTTAAAACCCTCTATAACTGGAGTAATGTTGACCTCATCTTCAGTTTTAAAAAATTTCATTTTAAATTGGTAAAGCTCAAAGGTGCATCTATATCCATCTCTTTAACCGCAGCGATACATGTTTGTAAATCATTGATAGATTTTCCAACTACTCGTATCTCTTCTCCGCGAATTTGGGCTTGAACTTTGAGCTTTTGGTCTTTGATGCCTTTTACGATTTTTTTAGCATCATCTTTGCTTATTACATCCACAATAGAAAGAACTATCTTTGTATTTCCTCCACCTACTTGGGTACGACTATCTTCATTTATAGATTTTGAAGGTATACCTCTTTTGATAGCTCGTGCGATTACGATATCCATGATAGCCTCTGCCTTTGCATCGCTAACAGAAACTAAAGTAATACTTTTACCTTCTTTATTATAGTTGATATCAGCCTTTACCCCTTTAAAATCATAACGATTTCCCACCTCTTTTTTCGCTTGTTCTATCGCATTTTTCATCTCTTGAGCATCAAGCTCCGCTGTTATATCAAAACTGTGTTCTTTTGCCATATTTTATCTCCTAAAAACTTGGGTTAAATCCACCACCAAACATATCATCCCCACCACTCACAAATGTTGGGTCAACATATCCGTGTTGGACACTTTTACTTCTTAACATCATTATATCATTTTTCGGGTCGATTCCCTGAGGACACGCCAAAGTACACTCTCCACAAAGCGTACAATCCCAAACACCCTTTTCTTGAACTGCATCTATCTTCTCTTTTTCATCTTCACATCGTGCATCACTGACATAGCGATAATTTCTAGTCATCGCAAAAGGTCCTAAAAATGCTCCATCAACTTCTAAAACAGGACATGAGCTAAAACAGCTTGCACATAAGATACAGTCACTTTGAAGCTCAACTCTCTTCTCTTGTTCGATACTCATATCCTCTTTTTGAGAAACTCCACTCTGCCAACCGATAACTCTCTTTAGTGTCTCTTGAGCTTTGTTGTGATCAACTACCAAATCTTTTAAAATCTCTGCATACCTCAACGGCTCAACAATATCTCTATCTTGGACTTTGTATCCACATGCCAACTTCTCTTTTCCATTGACTCGAACAGAACAACTGCCACACACTTCACTTTTGCATCCACTACTAAAAGTAAGTGTTGGGTCTATTTTGCTTTTTATAAAAGTTAGTGCATTTAAAAGTGTGATATCTCCATCAGGCAACTCATAATCAACCATAACAGCATTTTCAGGCTCTCTGTGTTTGCAAAATCTCTGTATTTTAATTTTCACGATAATGTGCTCCTAAGCTCACTTTTCTATCCAACGCACCTTGAACTATAATTTTTGAAAGTGCAATAGAGTTTCTAAATTTTATAAGTTCTGTTAAATTTGTATTATAAACTCTACTTCTATCTCCCAACCCCATAACTTCAAGCTCTTTTTCCATTTTTAAAATTAACGCTTGAGCTGATAAGAGTGATTTTTCATCTCGAACAATCCCAATATTTTTATACAACTCTTTGCCTAACTCTTCTCTTTTTTCATAAAAATTTATCTCATTAGGAGTGTTATAGATCTCTTCTATATCATACATGGATACTTCTGTATCTTGATAATCTACACTTTGTGAATACTTTGAAGCACTCAATCCTGCCAATCTACCAAAAGAGACAATTTCCAAAAGTGAATTCCCGCCCAATCTATTTGCTCCATGTACACCCGACTGGGCACACTCTCCAACTGCAAATAATCCATCAATAGAACTCATCATGTTTTCATTTACAGAAATTCCACCCATGCTGTAATGTGCAACAGGAGCAATTGGAATAAGTTCAGTTACTGGATCAACTCCCTCATAAGTAATAGCAAGTTTTCTTTCTTGCGGGATATGCTCATCAATAAACGCTTCTCCAAAATGCCTAATATCCAAAAAAACTTCATTTCCCTCTTTTAACTGAGCATAAATAGCACGACTTACTTGGTCTCTTGGAGCTAATTCATCAGTAAATCTTTCGCCTTTTTGGTTGATAAGATATCCACCAGCCCCCCTTGCACTCTCACTTATCAAAATTCCTGATTTTTTAAGTCCTGTGGGATGAAACTGGACAAACTCCATGTTGCTAAGTTTTGCTCCAGCATTTAAAGCTGCTGTTATTCCATCTCCAGTTGATTGGTTTGTATTGGTTGTAAATCCATGATAGAGTGCACTATATCCACCTGTGGCAATGATAATGGTTTTTGCCTTGTAAAACTCCACCTCTGTACTTCTAATATCAAGAACAGTTACCCCTTTGATAACATTCTCTTCCACAGAAAGATCAAGTAAAAATTTCTCATTTAAAAACTCAATTCCCTCTTTCAGGCACTGGTCATAAAGTGTATGCAAAATTTTGAGTCCCGTAAAATCCTGAGCATAACAAGCTCTTTGACTAGAAGCTCCACCAAGACGGCGTTGGGCAATTTTATTATCCTCTGTTCTACTGTATGGCATACCAATAGACTCTAGCCACTTTATTATTTTTGGTGCATCTTCACACATCTTTAAAATCATCTTTTTTGAACCGATTTCACCACTCGCTTTTAATGTATCTTCAACATGTTGCGCTATGGAATCTTCTTCTACATTTGCCAAAGCCGCATTGATACCACCTTGTGCCATGGAGGTTTGGCTTCTTGTAGGATACCCCTCACAAAAAACTGCTATCTTTGCACCCTCTTTTTTTGCTTCGAGTGCAGCACTTAAACCAGCTCCACCAGCCCCTATAATTAAAACATCGTACATATATTATCCCCTCTATATTGTTTATATTTTAGCATAAATTAAAACAAATTTCTAAAAAGACGATATTAACGGCAAGAGACATACTTAAAAAGAAAAACCATGCTTTCAAAGCTATCTATAAAACACAAACTTTTAATGGTAATATCCATCATAATCGCAGTAGGACTTATCAATGTTGCGATAAATATCTTTTCTGCCAATGCAAAAAAACTCAATTGAGAAGCTAGAAACACTTACTGGGCTCTCTGCAAAAATTGCACTGCTTGTGCATGAGAGACAAAAAGAGAGAGGTGCAACTGCTGGAAGTGATGCAAGGCAAAAAGAGTACTATGATTATCTAGCATCAGCTTCAGTAGAAAATTTTTCACCTCAAATTAAAGAAGATATCAAACATCTTGATACATTTCTTACGCAAATTTTTTAAAATCAAAAGAGCGAGCTGGAGTTGAAAGAGCTGTACTCTCAGGTGCGTTTGGACCGGGAGTATTAAACAAAGTAATCTCCTTGATTGCTGAACAAGATAGATATCTAGATGCTTTTTTTAGCAAAAGCTTTAAATAGTGACTTTAGTGTAGATTCTGTCTATTGGTTTGAAACGATTACTAAAAAGATAAATATTTTAAAATCTATCGATGATTTTATCTCAAAAAGTGCCTTTGCTGAAACAGAGGCATTAAAAAATAGAGCCTCTTCGGAGATGATGAAAGATGTAGGTAGTAGCCTTATACTTGTACTACTTTTGTCCCTCTTTATCCATTTTATTGCAAAAAGTATGTCACTTCACCTCAAAGTGTAGTTGAAAAAATCAATATATAAAGATTTCTCTGTTGCAACAAACTTCAGTATCAATATCAGGGATTCTTTTGCTATGCCCTCAGCTATGATTGGATATTTGATGAAACTTATAGAACAAGATAAAATAAGTTTAACAATTTATATAGGTGATGAAAGACTTTCTGAACTCTTAGATGATTTAGGTCTTACTCAAGCATTTAATATCAAAACAAAAAGTTTTGCATAGAGCGGATTTCCCGCCCTATCTAATTTCTGTAACTTTTCCACCTGTGATAAAAACAGTTACGCGATTACCAACACTGTACAGATTTGGATTATTTCCATCAATTGGAAGTACAGTCGTAATCGTTTTTCCACTATCAAACTCAATAGTAATTCGTTGTGCATCCCCAACATCAGCTTTTGCACCACCAATCGAACCTGCCATTGCACCACCCATGGTTGCCAAATCTTTACCACTCCCTCCACCAATCTGATGTCCTAAAACACCGCCTGCTACCATGCCAAGCATCGATGTCCATGTACCATTACCTCTAACTTGCACCATTTCAACTGCCTTAACCACACCTGTGTAAGATTCGCTGATACTGCCTACTCGACTTTGAGGCAATGCCTTGTTTGTGCATCCTGCTCCAAATATTAACATACTAACTACTAACATTGTACTTGCTATTATCTTTTTCATGGTTTTCCTCCAAAATCTTTAATTTTTCTGTATAATACCATAAATTGCAAAGGTAAGCACATCAACAAAATAGCCCAGCACCCAAATCATCAAAAGCTTTCTTTAAAAGAGCAAATCTTTTTAGAAGAAAAGATTCATCAGTATCACTTTTCTTATCAAGAAGTAAAACAACTTATTGAAATCGCTGTTGATCTTCTCATGTGGAATGAAAAAAGTATCATTGCAATCTGGGATGATAGCATAAGTGAAAAGTATGAGGGTAAAAAACGAAAATCTGTCATGATGGTGATGATTAAAAACCACTATAATAATCTCAAAAATAAGCCTAATGATTATCAAAATTTTGACCAACCAAAAATCAAAGCACCTAAAATAAAACTAGAAACTAAAAATAAAAAGAATCTTGGTTTTGGCTTGTGTCCCGTCGCATCACCCAAAACAAGATGTTGTAATCTTCTCACACTTGATGCAGTTGAAAGCTGTGGATTTGACTGTAGCTACTGTTCTATTCAATCTTTTTACAACGATGGAAAGATCACATTTGATACTTCACTAAAAGAAAAACTTGACAATATCACGCTTGACGAAGATGAGTTTTATCACATAGGAACAGGGCAGTCTTCTGACTCACTCATGTGGGGAAATCGTTTTGGAGTGTTAGATAATTTAGTGGATTTTGCTCGAAAATATCCAAATGTCATGTTGGAATTTAAAACTAAATCTGACAATATTTCCTATTTTCTAGAGCATGATAATTTACCTAAAAATCTTCTTTTCACATGGTCACTAAATCCTCAAATTATTATCGATCATGAAGAGCATTTAACTGCATCATTAGATGAGAGGCTTAATGCTGCAAAAAAGCTCCATGACAAAGGGCATTTGGTTGGGTTTCATTTTCATCCTATGATCCATATTGAAAATTGGAAAAGAGAATATGGAGAGGTTTTTCAAAAACTTACAGAGATGTTTGACCCAAAAAAAGTGGCACTGCTATCCCTTGGCACACTTACTTTTATCAAACCTGTTTTAAAACAAATCCGCCAAAGGGATTTTAAAACAAAAATACTACAACTTCCATTGGTAGGTGCAAGCGGTAAATTTTCCTATCCACTTGAAACCAAAAGGGAGATGTTTAAATTCGCTTATGATTCTTTATCTTCTTGGCATAACGAAGTCTATTTTTATATGTGCATGGAAGACCACTCACTATGGAAGGATGTTTTCGGGTTTGAATACCCAACTAACGAGAGTTTTGAATTGGACATGAAGTTAAGTTATATGGCAAAAATAAAGAATTTAGGATATAATTACTCCTAATTTAAAATATAGGGGAATATATGAAATTAAACATTTTATCAGCAACAGCATTGGCTCTAACACTTACACTTACAGGTTGCGGAAGCAAAAAAGTGGTAGACCATGAAAAAGTAACAATTGAAAAAGGTCAAATAGCACCAAAAATTGTAGTTGGTTCAAACATGGACTTAGCACTTAACGATCAATTTGACAAAGCTCACAAAATTGAAGAGAGCACTAAAAAAGTTATTTTTGTTTTTACAAAAGCTACCGGTCATCTTGTTAAACAATTTTTCAATACGCAAAGCGAAGACTTTATGCAAAAAAGAGATATCAAATTTATAGCAGATGTTAGTCCTATGCCTTCACTTATCCTTGAATACGCAGCACTTCCAGATCTTAAAAAACATAAATATCCAATCATGTTGATAAGAGATGAAAAAATAGCTCCAAATTATAAAAATGACGCAAATAGTGAAGCAATTATGATCGTCAATCTTGACAAGCTAAAAGTAACTAATGTAAAATTTGTCTCAAATATAAATGACTTTCAAAATGAGATTGAGTAAAATAGTAATATAATTACATATTATAGATAATATACACATCACATAAGTTATATTTATAGTTTCATGTGATATAATCCTCCTTATTATATTCAAGGAGGATTTATGAAATTAGGCTATCTAGTAGATCTTGATCTTTGCATGGGTTGCAAAGCATGTGAGGTTTCATGTAAGGTAGAGAACGATGTACCGCTAAGCTCTTGGCGACTTCGTGTTAAGTATGTTGATCAAGGACTCTTCCCTGATACTTCAAGAACATTTACACCACTAAGATGTAATCACTGCGAAAGTGCTCCATGTGAGCGAATTTGTCCTGTAAGTGCACTTCATTATCTTGACAACGGTATTGTAAATATTGATAAAAGCAGATGTATCGGTTGTGCTGGTTGCATTATGGCTTGTCCTTATGGTGCAATCTATATGGATCCTGAGTCAAACACAGCAGATAAATGTACTTATTGTGCTCATAGAATTGAGTCTAGTATGATGCCGGCATGTGTTGTTGCCTGTCCTGTTGAGGCAAATATCTTTGGAGATTTAGAAGATCCTCACAGTAACATCAGCAAATATATCAGTAGAGATAAAAGAGTTCAGGTAAGAAAGCCAGAGAAAAACACTAAACCTACACACTTCTATGTTGGCGGCGGTCAAGCACAGCTTAATCCTCTTGCAGCAAAAAGAGAAGAAGGTTATGGACTTTTTAACAATATCACACACTTAAAACACATAGGAGCACACTAATGATTGAACATGCACAAAACATAAACAATGCAATAGTCACTATGGATGTTGCTCTTCCTGGGATTGTCTGGGGTTGGATGATTACACTGAACATGTGGGCAAAAAGTATCGCTACGGGTGTAATTTTAGTAGGTGCTTATCTCCTTGCTAGATATAGTAAAGATAACAAAGATTTAAAAGGTCTTAAAAATATTATCCCTATCATCGCTTTTATATTTTTAAATATCTTTTTACTTTTTACACTTTTAGATCTGCATCAACCTTTTAGAATGATAAATATCTTTTTACATCCTCATTGGACTTCTGCTATCACAGTAGGAGCTTGGCTTGCATCTGCACTTACAGGTGCTATTGCTTTCCTTGTTTATCTAGTGATGTTTAAAAATGAGACGGGTGAGCTTTATGACAAAGTTATGAAAATAGCAACTGTTTTAGCGATACCTGTAACACTCTATACTGCGGTTATCATGGGTCAATCAAGTGCAAGAGAGTTATGGCAAACACCTGCTGAACTTGTACAGATGGCACTAGCGGCATCTTTGGTTGGAGCGGCGACATTGAGCTTTTTTAGCGATAGATGGAGTGCAAATGTGAAAAGAGACTTAGGCATTATCATGGCAACTTCTGCATTTTTAATGTTTACAGTTTATATGGGTGAGTATTTCCTATCATGGAAGCTTGCTGAAGCTGAAGCAACTATGGCTTATGTACATTCTGGTGGCGAATATAACTTTATGTTCTGGTTAGGACAAACAGCGATATTTGCAGCATTTGCATTAGCATTTATGTCAACAAGAAATAGCTCTGGCGGTATGCTTAAACTGGCAGCTATTATCTCTATCGTTGGTCTATACATCGCAAAACATGTATGGCTGATAATACCACAATTATTACCACTAAGTTAAGGGGATCGGAATATGTTTTTAGAAAGTAGAAGAAAATTTTTAAAAGGTTCGGCTTATAGTGTCGCAGGGGCAACTGTCGCTGCTGGCGTATTTAGTAATGTTGTAGCTGAAGATTTAGAACCAGAAACAAAGTTTACACCAACTCCTTCAACACTTGATTTTTATCCTCCAGTTGATGAGTGGGATAGTTTTAAAGAGCTTGACGGAGCTGACTGGAAAAGAGGTGGAACAAGTAGAAATGGAGTTCAATCTGAAGATAATCCAGATGGTATCCAAGTCAATGATTACACAATTGTTCCAACAGCATGTTCAAACTGTGAAGCAGGTTGTGGACTTACAGCATGGGTTGATAAAAAAACACTAACTGTTAAAAAGTATATGGGTAATCCTCTACATACTGCAAGTCGTGGCAGAAACTGTGCCAAAGGTTACGGTGCGATGAGTCAGATGTACGATCCAGATCGTATCCCTTTTCCTATAAAAAGAGCACCAGGTTCAAAGCGTGGTGACGGAAAATGGATTAGAATCACTTGGGATCAAGCGATGAAAGAAATCGGTGCAAAGATAAACGAAACACTAAAATCTGGTGATGAGATGTCTAAAAAACTTATCCAGTACCAAGTTGGTCGTCCAAATGAAAATGGTTTTGGTCACCGTATCCCTCACTCAATGGGGCTTGATGGTTATAACTCTCATACAAACATCTGTTCAGGTGGAGCTCGTCAGGGAACCATCCAATGGGCAAATGATGATAGAAACTCACCAGATTGGGCAAATGCAAAACTGATATTTTTACAATCTTCTCATGCTGCTGATGCAGGGCATTATTTCCAACAATCAGCTGGTCTTATTGCAGATGCTAGAAAAAGAGGTGCTAAAATGGTCGTTATCGATCCTCGTATGAGTAACTCTGCAGGTATCGCTGATCTTTGGATAAGTCCATGGCCTGGAACTGAAGCTGCACTTTATCTACATCTAGCAAATAGAGTTCTAAACGAAACTGAGAAAAATGGAAAAGATTTACTAGACCATAAATTCATGAAAGAGTGGATTAACTGGGATAGACTTATGGCTGATAAAACTCACCTAAATAGAATGGTTGATTACGGCTACATAAAAGCCCTACCAAAAGATGACAGCTATGAATCATTTGTAG
The DNA here is from genome assembly GCA_015662615.1 of Campylobacterales bacterium. Taxonomy (GTDB): domain Bacteria; phylum Campylobacterota; class Campylobacteria; order Campylobacterales; family QNZT01; genus SZUA-1433. The sequence continues at coordinate 9,618 of DQTU01000003.1, forward strand.
AGTTAATGAAAGAGTTTTACTCTCCATATACTAAAGAGTTCACTATAAAAGAGTGCCGATTGGAAGGTCAAGAAGATAAGTTAGACGAACTTTTTGAAATGTTCATTGACGCAGGTCCTAGAGTTGCTACTTATCTATGGAGAGCAGGAGCTATTGGTCACAGAGGTGGCTGGATGAATGCTCGAACTGGTTTCTTTCTTCTAGCACTTCGTGGAGCAATGGCTGGAGATATTGGTGGAGTTGGTATGCACCATTGGCATAAAATCTCTATCGGTAGAAAAGGTGATAAAGCTACAGTTGCTGGTAAAAAACCGCCAAAAGTTGATGTCTGGAACGAGCTTATCTGGCCTCCAGAATATCCACTATGTACTTATGAGATGAGTTTCATACTTCCTCATCTACTATCTGACACCGAGTGGCAAGAGAAATGGACAAAAAAAGGGCTAAATGTTCCTAAGAAAATAGCACTTTACATCCCTCGTATGTACAATCCTGTTTGGATGAATCCTGATGGATTTAGATGGATAGATGTTCTTAAAGATGAAACAAAAATAGAGATGAGTGTAAATCCATCTCCAACTTGGTCTGAAACAAACTGGTTTTGTGATTATGTTCTTCCTGTTGGATTAGCAGGTGAGAGACACGATCAACAATCAGAGCCAAGTAAACCTGAAAAATGGACTGCCTTCAGACAACCAGCGCTAAGAGTTGCGATGGAAAAAATGGGTTGGAAACCAAAAGATCCAACTCGTGCAACACTAGAAGCTCACATGAAAGCTGGACTTGGAGAGATTTGGGAAGAGAATGAATTTTTTATGAATCTTCTTCACACTTATGCAGATCCAGATGGAAGTTTAGGTGTTAGAAAGTATTGGGCAAGTAAAAAAGACCCTAGCCGTCCTTGTACGATTTCTGAGTATTATGATGCTGGATTTAGCTTACTTCCCGGACTCCTTGCAGCTGCAACTCAAAAATATCCAAAAAGTGAGTTTCCATGTTATGAATATATGAGAGACCACGGAGCTTGGACAGAGGATACAGACATCTACAGACCTCAAGAGAAAGAACTTAAAATTGATAAAGTGAAAAAGACTATCACTTCACATGGTCATACTTATGATGCAGACCATGTAAAACAAGATGAGTTTGGTACACTTTGGGCTGATAGCCATGGTCATAAAAAATCTATTGGTGTTGAAATCAATGGTAAATTCCATGAAGGTTTTGCAACACCTAGTAAGAAACTAGATTTTTACTGTGATTGGCTTGCAAATGATTGGAAATGGCCAGAATATGCACTTCCTTTCTACCCAAGAACGGCACAAGAGAGAATCGATATGAGACATCTTGTAACACAAGTGCATCATGACCACATAAAAGCAGATAATGAGTTTGCACTCAATACGGTATTTAGATTGTCTTACAATATTCATACAAGATCTGTGAATTCTAAACACTTGATGGAAATCAGTCAAAACCACAATCCAGTATGGATTTACACGGGTGATGCTGAAAAACTTGGTATCAAAAAAGGTGACGCTATAAAAGTGCGAATCGTTGATACGGTAAGTGGACTTGATAGTGGTTACTTCATCGGTATGGCAGTTCCAACAGAAGCTACAAGACCAGGAGTTTTAGCAAACTCTCACCATGCAGGTCGTTGGAAACTTAAAAATGCTGTTTCAATTCCAGGATTTAAACATGAGCTTGGCGTAATGGGTGTTGGTTCTCCACTCTACAGCATTACTGATGATGGTAAAGAAGCTACAATGACAGCAAAAGGCGGAATTGAGCCAATGAAAAAACCTTGGCAATTCCCTGAGTACAACAAAGATTTAGACAATATCTGGTGGGATGGTCTTACAGGTGCTTGGCAAAATGCAGTAGCTCCAGTACATCCAGATCCGATATCAGGTCACCATGCTTGGCATCAAAAGGTTATCATTGAAAAAGCAGGTGAAAGCGAGAAAATAGGGGATTTATATGTCAACTATGAGAACAACTTTAAAACATTCCAATCATGGAGAGATGAATTAACGCGTCCACTTGATGAGAATAATACATTAAGAAGACCTAGACATATAAAGCGTCCAGCAGTTCCTCTTTCTGATAAAGCTTACGCTGTAAATATTAAAAAATCGTAAGTTAGCTACAATATATTGGGGGAGATTTATTCTCCCCCAAAAAAATCCAATCTGAGGTATAACAACATGAACGACAGATTAGTCGAATGCAAAAATAGAGAATTCCTTTATGCACTTTATTCCAGAATTTTTCTACTTGAAGCTGATCCAGAGCTTTTGAAAACTGTAGCAAAAAAAGATATAAAAGAGTTCTTTCCCAATATGGAAGATTGGGAACCATATAAAAAATTATCTTCTCAAGAGTTGATAGACCAGCATCTCAACATAGACTTTACTGATCTTTCATTGTTGCATCTAACGCCATATGAGTCATTTTATGTTAGAGAAGATGCGCAGATTGAGAGTGGCGGAGATAATCCTGTTTATAAATTTTATGAAGAGTTTAACTTTGTAGTAGAAAAGGATAAAGCAAGAGTTGTTTCGCCTGATCATATCGCAATAGAGATGGAGTTTATGTATATGCTCATCAATGCAGAGATCAAAGCGCTTGAAAATAGCGACTATAAAGCAGCAGATGAGTACAGAGTGATACAAGTAGAATTTATGCAAATGCATATCTTAAAATTTGCACCTCTATATCTTATCAATGTTAAAAATGAGGCACAAACTCCTTTTTATCACGATGCAGCCGAAACCACTTTAGAGTTTTTACTAAGTGATTACCAATACTTGAAGGCATCATGAAGTTAAATATAGATTTGGGGAACTGTGTCAAAGTTCTTAGCAAGAATTCATCATGTACAAATTGTGCGGATATTTGCCCAGTAAATGCCATAAATTATGTTGAAAACATCCCGCAGGTTTTACCTGACTGCACTGATTGTGGTTTGTGTTTGGGAGTTTGTCCAACGGAAGCTATTTCACTAAAAGATTTTAATCTGCTAGAATTTGTCTTTGGGTTTTTAGAGCTTAAAGATAGTACTATTAAGTGTCAAAGCAATGTACCATGCGTTGGAACACTTCATGTTGAACACCTTATTTCATTAGCACTTTTAAAAGAACAACCTATTTCGTTAGAGTGTTGTGAATTGTGCCATCAAGAGAGTGTTAAAAAAACTAAAGAGGTAAATTTTTTCCTTCAAAAGTTAAATAGTCACAAATCTATAAATGTTAGTTTAGCAACAACACCAGATATAAAAGAGGAACAAGCAGGCAATAGAAGAGATTTCCTTAAAAAGTTTAGTCTCAAAGGTGCGATAAAAAGCAAAATAGAGTTTGAGCAAGAAGTAGAGGCACAAGAGATAAAAACACCTAACGACCAAGATAGTGCCAATATGCGTAAAAAAGAGCTTCCAAATAAAAGAAAACTACTCTACATGTCACTAAAGCGTGTTGGAAAAGTAGAAGATTTTGAGATAATTGAAGAGCAAAATCTCTCATTTATCTCACAAAAAAGTATAAATCAAGATTGTGATAACTGCTCTATCTGTTATCGAATTTGCCCAACAGGCGCACTTCAAAGTGATAAAAGAGGTTCAAAGATAGAATTTGATGCTCTCTCTTGCGTAAAATGTCGCCTTTGCCATGATGTCTGTGAACCAGATGCAATTGTCCTTGAACCCTTTAACACAAAAAGCCTATTTGAACCAAGAATTGAAGAGTTGATTAAATTTGATGTTATCCGATGCAATGATTGTGGAAACTTTTTTACCTACCAAGGTGGCGAACCTACATGTTATAGATGTAAATTAGAAGAAGAGGAGGCAAAAGAGCTATGGGGTATCCAGTAGAGATGATAGGTAGAGATACCGCTTTGTATTCATTAATTGGTGTAAATGCAATAGAAGATGCTTATGCAGAAATATTTAATAAACATCTAATAGAAAAAGACTTTAATGCTAAAGTAATGCCTCTTAATATCCGTGAAGATGATATAGGGTTTTTTATCAATGGATTTAAGGATTCAAAGATTAAAGAGGCATATTTTTCAAAAGAGTATTGGCAAACACTATATGAGCTTTTGGAAGATGTAAATGATGAAGTAAAAGTTTGTGGGATGTGTGATACTATCAAAGTCATAGACAAACAAAACATCGGTGAAGTATATTATGGAAAAGCTTGTGCATCTCTTATCGAAGAAAATATGAGAGTTGCAATATATGGAAATTCTCCAACTGCAAAAAGTTTTCTTTATAATGTAGTCAAAAAAACTCCCAAGCTGGTTATATTAGCCGATATGATTGTAGAAAACTGCCTTGAGATGAGTATAATCATACCAGATACAATATCTAGTGATATACAAAGAACAGAAGCAAACAGCGTAGATGCAGATATTGTATATGATAGCACTTCACAAACATTAAAAATAGGCGACAATGTGCTAAACTACCAAGATATACTAGAAAAAATTGCACAAATAAAAACGAAAGAGTGGATAGAAAATGGCTGATAAATTTGATAATTTTAGAGAAGAGTTTAATGAGATAATGGATAAAGCAATGTCTTGCGATAGTGAGCAATGTGAACAAGATGAGGGATTGAGTGATGATGATTATCCTGACTATATCATTGAGTTAAAAACAAAAATGTTATCTCCCAATAGATGTGGCATCTACTTCTCAAAAAAAGATATAAGAAACATCGCAAAAGAGTGTGGCGAAAACATATCTCTAAAACAGAGAGATAGAATGATGGATGATTTGCTAAGAAGTATTTTTGACCTTGAAGAGATGGAGAGAGCTTTTGATGTGATAAGAGGTTATATTGACCTTAGAATTACCTATTATGATGAGTTAAGTGCTGCTTATAGCGAAAGTAAACCTTTTTTAGATGAGTATAAACCCAAAGCATTGGCTTTGAGAAAATCACTTGATAGGATTATAAAAGAGAGTAAAGGGCAGGTGTTAAAGCCCTAATAGAAAGGCTAATGCATCTTCTATCTCATTTTCATCAAAAACTTTAACGCCATTTTGCTCTAATAATTTTGCAGTAACTCCTAAACCTTCCACAAGTACGCCATTAAAACTTCCATCATAAACCATTTTATTTGAACAAGAGGGACTTTTGGATTTTAAAATAGCAACTTGAATATTATGAAAATTAGCAGTATTAAGTGCTAAATTAGCACCAAAGTTGAATTCATAACTAATATCGATACCAGCGCTATTGATAACATTTCCATCAAGTTGCATCTCGCTAGGAAGTCTAGGAGTTGGCAAACCTCCATCAACTTCAGGACAACATGCAATCAACTCATAATTTTCCAATGCAGATAGGTTATAATTTTTAATTTTTCCATCAAATCGTACCCTCTCACCAAGCAAGCAAGCACTAATAAGAATCTTTGGTTTAGAATTTATACTCAATTTTTCTCGCCAAACACATAGCAAAGCCTTTTTCATAATAGGCAGCTTCATTTATAAATAGTCCGTATAAGCTCTCACTACCCTTATAAACAATCGTTTTCCCATCAAATGTTAAGAACATTGGGTCATTAGGGTTAATCAATTTAAAGTCCATATCTTGTCGTTTGGGATGCACCATTGCTGTAATTTCCCCATCACTATCTCTAGGAAAATCAACCAAAGAGAGATGGTCATAAATCTCAATCTCTTTTTTTGCACTCAAGTCACCATTTAAAAAATCCAAAAGTGCATAAACCAACTCTTTTGTCTTTTCAAACAAATCAGCTCTAAGCACCCCTTGAGGCACAGCGCCAACCTCAATAGCAAAACCATTAACACCAAGAGAATCCACAAAAGCACCCTCTTCATCACCTTGCCAACGATAGATTTTTAAATCAGGAAATTTTTCATTTAGATGTGAAGCAGCAAGCCAAGTTAATTCACTTGTATTACTAACAACCAGTGATAAGCCCATATTGGAGGTAGTAGTGTGTAAATCAACAATAAAATCAGATGAACTTATTTGACTATTTAGATCTTTAGCAAGCAACTCTTCATGAAGTATAGAAGTAGAAGTTAAAACAGTCTGAGAACATGAACGGTTTAAATCCCTATCAATATATCGCCGAACTTCTTTAAAAGCTTTTTGATTAGCAAAGATAACTTTAGTATCAAATCCATTTCGCTCAACTAAATCAGGATTTTTAATCCAATATTTGGCAAGAAAGACACCAGTAAACTCATTACCATGAGTACCACCAACAATAACAACATTTTTAATTGATTTTTTATTCATTTTTAATTATGACATAAAGGGGATAAAGTTTAAAAGAATGACTAAACTCTGCTATACCAATAATCAGGTTTTCTACTTAAGTGCATAACTGCAACAATAACTATGGTATCACCCTCAATTCTATAGACCAATCCAAAAGGAAAACGATTTACTAAGCATCTTCTTGTAGATTTTGTCATTGGGTGCCAAGCTTTAGGGAAATCAATGATAAGATTTACAGATGCACTTCATCAACAAACTCTTCCCCTAATTTTGTTTGTATTTCTTTATAAAAATCTATCGCATGATCAAATTCTTCATCTGCCTTAGGGTAAAACTTATATCTCATTTTTGAAATTTACTTCTAGCCTTTGCAAAAACTTCTTCACCATCAATCAAATCAACTTTTCCAGTTTTTATCTCATCAACTCTTGACTCAATTTCATCTACCCATATGGAACACTAGAAATAGAATGCAACAATATAAAACTTAAAAAATTAGATATAAAATTTGAACATAGTGATTAAAAAAATAAGGA
>DQTU01000033.1 GCA_015662615.1 Campylobacterales bacterium
AGTATAAAAATGTTTCATTAAAAGAGCTAAATTTAGAAAAAGAAGCAGACAGGGTAATATTCCAACAAGCTGATGCATGTAATTTAAAACCACTCTATCATGGATATGACCTAATTTTTGCAGGTAATCTAATAGATAGATTATATGATCCGAAAAAGTTTTTAGAAGATATATATAGAAGATTAAATAATGGTGGCATGTTTATCATGACGAGTCCTTACACATGGCTTGAAGAGTTTACGCCCAAAGAGGATTGGATTGGTGGTTATAAAAAAGATGGAGAGAATTTTACGACTTTGGATGGCTTAAAAGAGGTACTTGAAAAAGATTTTAAATTGATAGATACTAAAGATGTTCCATTTGTTATCCGTGAGACTGCTCGTAAATATCAACATACTGTGGCTCAGATGAGTGTTTGGGAGAAAAAGTGAATTTTGACAAATTAATATCAAGAGAGGGAACGAATAGCGAAAAATATGATAGTAGAGTTATAAAATTTGGTACAGAAGATGTACTTCCTCTTTGGGTCGCAGATATGGATTTATCAAGTTCTAAAGCGATTCAAACTGCATTAATTGAGAGAGTAAAACATCCTATTTATGGATATACTGGTTATTATGATGCTTATTTTGATTCGATTCAAAGATGGATGCATAAGGCGCATGGTTGGCAGATAGAAAAAGAGTGGATCGCTCCGATAAATGCTATTGTGACGGGGTTAAATCTATCTGTTGAAGCGTTAACTAAAAAGGGCGATGGAATTATCATCCAGCCTCCTATCTATCCACCGTTTTATTATGCTGCTAAAAATCATGGACGAAAATTGCTTGAAAATGAACTCAAAATTGTAGATGGAAAATATGAGATTGATTTTGAGGATTTTGAAGCAAAAGCAAAAGTGGCAAAACTTTTTTTGTTTTGTTCTCCTCATAATCCTACGGGAAGGGTTTGGACAAAGGATGAGCTTGAAAAATTGGCTCGTATCTGTAAAGAAAACGGTGTTCTTATCATCAGTGATGAGGTTCATGCTGACCTTGTTTATGAGGGCAATTTTCATGTACCGATAGCTACACTTGAAAATGCAAAAGATATTACTATCACTTTAAATGCTCCGTCAAAAACTTTCAATATCGCAGGAATTGTGAGTGCTTATGCAATTGTAGAAAACAGTTCACTTAGACGAAGATTTCACGAGATATTTAAGAGATATTCATTGACTCAACCAACTCCAATATCGCTTAGTGCAACTGTGGCGGCTTATGACTTTAGTGATGATTGGTTGGATGCATTATTGATATATCTGAAAGAAAATTTGGAATATATCGAAAGTAGATTACTCAAGATGCCTAATATCAAAGCGATGTCGACAGAATCTACTTTTTTGCTTTGGTTGGATTGCAAATCTTTAAATTTGGATGACAAAAAATTAGAAGCGATTTTTATCAAAGATGCAAAACTTGGGTTAAATACCGGGGTTAGTTTTGGTAAAGGTGGAGAAGGTTTTATGCGGTTGAATTTTGCAGTTCCTAGAGTTGTTTTAGAAAAGGCAATGGATCAGTTAGAAGTAGCATATCAAGAAAAATTTAATGTTTGAAAATCTTTCCAAATAACGACTTACTACTCTCCTGCTTGATTTTATACAACTCTTTACACTCTGTTATATGAACTCCTATTGGGAAATTATATATATAATTTGAGTAGGATTCTAGAGTGTTTGATCGTTTAGTCTCTTCCCAAGCTTTATTGTAATTTAAAATAGCTTTTTCTTGGTTTATGATGGTATCTATTCTCTCAATTGCTTCAACTTTGTTTGAGCCGTTTGAAAAATTGTTTAGATATTCTTCATATGCGGATTTTGTGTTTAACATTTTGGCTTTGATCCAATCTGTTTTTTCTAGCTCTATCTTGTGATATATTTTTTTGATTTGATCGTTAGAATCATCGTTTAAATTTACTAAATACTCTAATGATTCTGGTAGTTTGGTAAAATGATTTTTATCAATATATAATTCGGTTAGATCTGTGAGCATTCCTATAGATTCAGGCAATTGTGATAATTGATTACTGCCGATATCAAGTTTTTGTAACTTTGAAAGCATCTCTATAGAATTAGGCAATTTTGTTAATTTATTCCATCTTATAGTTAATTCGGTTAGATTTTTAAGTTCTCCTACTGGCATTTTAAAAAGAGACGATATCAAAATCTCAATGGACAGAAAAGGTAGAGCTATAGATAATATCTGTATAGAGAGATTCTGGCGAAGTCTTAAATATGAAGAGATTTATCTCAACGATTACAAAAAC
>DQTU01000210.1 GCA_015662615.1 Campylobacterales bacterium
CCTGTGTCAGTCTGCCTTGCATATGCTCATCCTCATAAAGCTATGAGTATCAGGGGTTTTTAGAGGTGCCCTTAATATAGCGTTCTCGTTTTTTCTCTTTTATCTTATCAATCTCAACAAGTATAAAACTATCCACACAGTCATTAAACTTTTTATCGATATTAAAGCCTAAAAATGAGATCCCACCATCTTCACAGAGCTCTGTATATTGCTTATAAAGTGTAGGGACGGTAACACCATAACAGTTTAACTGCTCTTTCAAAGTTAGAAAATCTTTTTTAGCATCATCCCCGTCAAAAATTTCTTCTAACTCTTCAACTTCCACTTTACTAAAAACAAATATTTTATCTGGGTTTAAAAGCTCTTGATAATTTCCATAGTAGTGCTTGTAATAATAAAGAATAAGGTTTTGAGCCCCTTTGGGAATAGATGCACTCAAACTTACTGGTCCAAACATATATTTTATATGAGGATTTTGATGAAGATACGCACCAATTCCCTGCCAAAGATAATCAAGCGCCCTACTTCCCCAGTACTTTGGTTGCACAAAACTTCTTCCTAACTCTATGGAATTTTGCAAGTATTTTTCAAACTGAGGATGAAAATGAAAAAGTGAATCACTATAAAAGCCTTCAAAATCATAATGTTTGAATATAAAATTACTCTCGCCAATGCGATAAGAACCAACAATTTCCAAAGCCTCTTCATCCCATAAAACGATATGTTTATAGTAATAATCATACTCGTCACTATCTCTTTTATTCCCTGTACCCTCTTCTACTTTTCTAAAAGTAAACTCTCTTAAACGGCTGATTTCTCGCATAAGGACTGATTCATTTTCATAAGAGTAGAGGTAAATCTTTTTACCATCTTTTGTCTCTCCTAAGAGTTGACTCTTTTTTAACTCCTCTTTTAACTCTTGCCTGCTTTCAGGGTGTGCGATACATTTTTGGGTAGCAAAGATTGGTTTTCTGTTTTTCGCTATTCGGTAAAGATGCTTTTTAAAAAGTTTTACTTGTGTTTTACTGTCAAATGTACTTTGAGAAAAGCTTTTATAAGCTATGACCTCTCCTATCTTAAACTCTAAAGTTTTACTTTTTTGACTAAACATCTCATGTGGAAGAAGTGCTGCTGAAAGTCGTTTATTTATAGATGATAGAGTATAAAAAAGTGTTGAATTTTTCGCTTTTATATAGATAGGAAGTATCGGGGCATTTTTCTTATAAGCAAAATTTAAAAAACCTTTGTTCCATCTTGTATCTCGAACACCGTTTGGACGAACTCGTGAAACTTCTCCTGATGGAAAAACGATAACAACCTCCTCCTTGTCTAAAGCATCATAAACTTTTTGTACCGAATCTTTTGAAATTTTACTTCCAAATGCATCTACGGAGATAAGAATTGGTCTCAGTTGTGGTATTTGCATCAACATGTCATTGGCGACTACTTTGATATCACTTCTTACACTTTTAACCAAATCAATCAAAGAGAGTGCATCTAAAGCACCCAAAGGATGATTTGCAATAATTACCACTCTTCCAGTTGCTGGGATGTTTTCTATTTGGTTAGAAGATACTTTGTAAGAGAAATTAAAATACTCCAAAGCTGCTTCTATAAAAGAGAAAGGTCCACAATATTGATTGGCTTTTAAAAAAGAGTTGATATCATTTTGATGAATCACCTTTTTAATCGCTCCAAAAAGAGGGATTTTTATAGGGCTTGGCAATCTCCCGATGGTTGGATATCTATTTACGATTGACTCTTGGATGTTTATCATAACTCTATCCCTTTAATCAATATAAATACTACTGCAAAATTTGGTAAAACCCACAACATAATAATAATTTCGATTAAGCTCATAAAGGTACTCCTACAAAAAACTTTACAACTATATAGGTTGAGATGCTAACAGCACAAATAAATATAAACATACCAAATTGGTCAACTACTACCTTCTCCATCTAAAAACCTTCTATTAATTTTTTTAAAATCATAGGTAAAAACAGTTACAAAATAGTAACGATTTTTTTGTAACCATTTTGTAATTGGTTTGTAACTCTTGTGTAATAATTCTTGGTTAAAGTAGTGGCGTAAATCAAAAATCAAAGGAAATAAAATATGAAATACTCAAACTTACTCTTAGCCGCATTAGCTACCACAGCACTAACATTTACAGCATGTGGAGGTGGTGGAACTACAGCAGCTGGTGGAACTCCAGCAGCTGGTGGTGATAATCCAATAGTTACAACATCTACACTTGCGGGTGATATTACAACTGATATGAGACTAACGGCTGATAAGATTTGGATTATTGATGGTTTAGTAGCTGTTAAAAATGGTGCTACATTAACAATTGAGCCAGGTACTACACTCGCTGGTAAAGATGGTACAGGTGCATCAACAAGTTATATGGTTATTGATAAAGGCTCTAAAATCATTGCAAATGGTACAGCCGCTAAACCAATCATCTTTACTTCTAAAAAAGCAGTTGATGGTGAAGCTGGAGCAGTTGGACAATGGGGTGGACTTACTATCATCGGAAATGCAGCAAATGATCAAGTAGATCCATATGAAGTAAATGAAGAGTTTGTAGCAGGAACTTCAGATATGGCTGATAACTCAGGAAGCTTAAAATATGTGAAGATTTTAAACTCTGGTATCACCATGCAAAAAGATAAAGAGATCAATGGTCTTAGTCTTGTTGGTGTTGGTTCAGGAACAACAATCGAAAATATCACAGTTGATAAATCTGATGATGATGGTATTGAGATCTGGGGTGGAACGGTAAACCTTACTAATGTAAAAATCACTAATTGTACTGATGATTATTTTGATATCGATGATGGTTATAGTGGAACCGTAAAAAACTTAACAGTTATTACAACAACTGGTAATGCTGGTATCGAAATGTCAGGAGACACAGCAGCAACATTTGATGGTTTTAACATCACAATTGGTGCAGATCAAGTTAAAGAGGGTGGTATCTACTTTAAAAAAGATGGCATCGGTGGTACATTTAAAAATGGTATCATAACTGATAATGCTTCTAACTCAACATATGGTGCAATTCACTCAATCGGTAATGCAGTTATAGCAAATGTAAATTTTGAAAATGTAAAACTTGCAGGTTCAAATAGTGCTAAATTTACAAATGGTGTAAAAAAAGATGAATCTGGTAATGTGACAAATGCTGACTATGGCTCACGGGTAGAACTTGAAGCAAAATTTAATGCTGGCAGCTTAACAGATCAAAATTATGCACCTGTATTTGAAACTTTATCAGGTGAAATTACTACTAATA
>DQTU01000011.1 GCA_015662615.1 Campylobacterales bacterium
ATTCGTTCCCTCTCTTTTAAAAAGATAGACATTTTCTGTAAAACACCAGCCAGAATACCACTCTCTTCGGAGACTTTTATGGCTTGTTTGTAAAATGCAGGAAGAATGATTACTGACTGTTTTTCCATCGCACCATAGAGTGTTTTTCCTTCGTCAATAGCTGTAATCAGGGTTTGAAGGAAAGTCTCTATCTTTTTATGATGCTCATACTGGTTTATTAGTAGTCCGAGAGCTTTTACAATGGGAATTCCTGCCTTAATAAAGATGGCAAGGTCACGACTTATAACGGCAAGCTCTGAAGGTGTTATTCGGTATGCACGCTTAATAGATAGTTTGGGAAGGAAGGATTTTTCAGGTTTTATATCTGTATAAAATATACCTTGTGATTTTAGTCTTTGTTTTACCTCTTCAATATTCTCTGCTTCTATTTGGCCTTTGCGTTTTTCACCTTTTTTATCTATGCCATGGTATTGGTAAATCATTCGTACGCTTTCTGTTTAATCTCTATCATTTTATCTCTTGCAGATTCAACATCGTCAAAATGTATGGGGTTATTATAGGCGAACATTAGTAAAACTCCTTTGCCATCATCAATGATTACCTCATCTCCCGCACCATTTTTTGTAACTTTATATCTGAAACATACAGGAATAGAGCGTTGTTCTTCATCTATAATAGGTTCAAATTCAATTTCTTGAAGAGTTTCATCCGGTAATAGCCTGTATGTTACAGGTTCACTTTTAAAAAGTTGTACAGGTTTTTTTAAAGGAGTTTCATCAAGATAGATGTTACACTGCCCGCACTTTTCTTTTATGCATATAATTTCTGCACTTTGTTTAAAATCATAGTTACGCAATATTTCAGGTAAATCAGACAGTTTTACTTTTTTATCTCTGTTTTGAGTGAATTTAACAGCCACCAATGCGTAAACTATACCGATGATAATAATGACAATCATCAGTTCAAAGAGAGTAAAACCCCCTTTGAATTTAGCTATTTGCATTCGGATAAGCGTATATCTTTATTTTCTTTATTGCCGCCCTCTTTACCATCGGCACCAAGAGATATTAGTTCTGGGTTGTTATCTTCTTCAAGATAAATGAAAGGGTGTCCCCATGGGTCTTTTGGAAGATTATTATCTTCAAGATAGCCCGATTTTGCATAGTTTGGAAGATCTTCAGGTGAAGGATTTTTCATGAGAGCTTCCAACCCCTCTTCGGTTGTTGGGTATCTTCCGTTATCTGCTTTGAACATTTTAAGAGCTTGAGATATATTTTTCATCTGGATACATACAAGTTTCTGTTTTGCTTCTTCACTTTTTCCGGTAAGATTTGGCATAACAAGTGCTGCAAGCAATCCTAAAATAATGATGACAATCATTAACTCCATCAAAGTAAATGCACTATGCTGTCGATAAGTTGTTTTTTGTTTCATTATATATCTAACCCCTTTTAAATATTGCGTATCAATGTATTGGAAATTATTGGTGCATTATAGCATATTGGAGAAGTTTTATTTAGGGAATTATATATCCCCAATAAATCCATACCAAATTAGACAACAAGCCAAATTGCTCTATAATTAGGTACTTACAAACGAAAAGGTTACACCTAAAACTTTCACCA
>DQTU01000232.1 GCA_015662615.1 Campylobacterales bacterium
ATACCTTTGTATGCTCATGTCGAATTGAATCTTTTTGAATCGCTGTCTTTTTTTTGAACTTCATAACTCTGCTTATCGATATTGTCACGGCTATGTTTTATGAAAATAGGGGCGCTGTTAAAATGTAAAAGTTTTTTAGTATGTATCATGTGCACTTTCCTCTGCAAAAGCTACTATAAAAGTACTCTCTTGGTCTTCTTTGATCCTCAATGAGAATTTTCTACCACTATTTTCATGTCTGAATTCCACTTCAAGGTTGTCTCCAAATGCTATCATTTCATCTTTCCAATCAAGCAACTCATCCTCCCCGTCTTCCTCTTTTTCAAAATTGATAATTTCAGTGATATTTGCTTTATTATCTGAAAGATTTGTTAAAAACTCATTGGCTGTATCTATGCTAAACAACGCATAAAACTCATCATTATAATCTAATATATTGTTATCTCTATCGATAGCCACCAATGGTGCAGGGATAGACTCAAGGAGTTGTGATGTTTTTATCGAACAAGGTGCAACATTTGATTATCCTTTTGATGAGAAAGTTCGTGTTTATCGCGTTATGGAAAAGATGTTTGCACTTACATCTGAAGATTTACCACTAGAAGTAAATCTCAAATGTGACCCTATTTATGCACTGGAATTAAGAAGCCTTTATGGCTCTATTCGTGCTGGGTATCACATGAATAAAAAACATTGGAATACCCTAGCGGCTGATGGAGATGTGGATGATGAGCTCTTTTTTGAGTTGTGTGATGATTCGTATGATTTGATAGTTTCTAAGCTTACTAAAAGGCAAAAAGAAGAATTACTTAGTCTTTAACCCCTTTTTCAGTACAATCCCCAAAAATTTAGTAGGAATATAGATATGTCAAATATACAAATTTGGCACAATCCAAGATGTAGTAAATCTAGGAATGGGCTTAATATATTAGAAGAGAATGGGATTGAAGTGGAAGTTGTAAAATACCTCGACACGCCTCACTCTCAAGAAGAAATTACGAACCTCTTAAAGATGCTTGGAATGAATGCACGAGAACTTATGCGAACCAAAGAGAGTATCTATAAAGAATTAGACCTTAAAAATGAAAACGATGAAGGTAAACTCATTCAAGCAATGGTAGAAAACCCAAAGCTTATTGAGCGTCCTATCGTTATAAAAGAGGGTAAAGCTGTTATCGGAAGACCGATTGAAAATATTATGGAATTGGTAAAGGGAGATACCCATCCTAAATCAAATTAACGCTTAACAGCGTTTCAATTTTGCTCATTATCGAGGCATCACGACGCAGGACTAGCTTTGCTAATTCAAGGAGTGATAACGAAGATAATGAGCAAAATTGAAACGCCCGAAGGGGAGTTCAAAAAGGCATAAGATTTGGATTTGAAAATATGTAGGACTGCTTATAGCAATTCAAATATTTTCATATTCAAAGATTGTGCCTTTTTGAACTCATGTTAAGCGTTAATTTGATTTAGGATGGGTATACATGCTTAGTGTGGTAAATTTAAAACAACAATATGGGAAAAGAGTACTTTTTGAGAAGATAAATATCACTTTTGATAAAGGTAAGAGATATGGACTTATTGGAGCAAATGGTGCTGGAAAGAGTACATTTTTAAAGATTTTATCTGGAGAGATAGAAGCAAGTGATGGAGAAGTTCAAACTCAGCCAGGTCTAAAAATGGGAGTTTTAGGACAAAATCAATATGCATTTGAAGATTACACACTATCAGATGCAGTTTTGTATGGAAACAGACGACTATTTGATGCACAAAAAGAGAAAGAGAAACTCTACATAGAGGGAGATTTTGAGGATGACGCGGTAAACAACCGACTTTCAGACCTTGAGATTATCTGTGCAGAAGAAGATCCTACTTATGAGTCAGAAGTGCATATCGAAAAACTTCTTGAAGCTCTTGGATTTGAAGCGTCTATGCATGGAAATCTTATGAGTTCACTTACGGGTGGTGATAAGTTTAAGATTCTTTTAGCACAAGTTCTGTTTCCAAAACCAGATATATTACTACTAGATGAGCCGACGAATAACCTCGATATGGAAGCTATCGCTTGGCTAGAGTATGAGTTAAAACGCCATGAGGGTACGCTTATCGTTATCTCACATGATAGGCACTTTCTAAACTCAGTTGTTACGCATATCTTAGATGTTGATTTTAAAAACATTCGTGAATTTACGGGGAACTATGATGAGTGGTATATCGCTGCAAATATCATCGCAAAACAAAATGAAGTAGATAGAGGTAAGAAGCTCAAAGAGAAAGAGCAATTAGAAAGTTTTGTAAGACGGTTTTCTGCGAATGCTTCAAAAGCAAAACAGGCAACAAGTCGACAAAAACAACTTGACAAACTAGATGTTGGAGCGATTCAGGTATCTAACCGAAGAGACCCTAGTATCATCTTTAAAACATGTCGTGACATCGGTGCTGAAGTACTTGAAGTTGTAGGCATCTCTAAAAGTTATGATAAAGAAAAAGTACTTGAAGATTTTACATTTAAAATTGACAAAGGGGATAAAATAGCCCTTATCGGAACCAATGGTGTAGGAAAAACAACACTACTTGAAATCATCACTGAAAATTTAAAACCAGATAGTGGGACTTTAAAATGGGGACAAACAATTCATATCACATACTTCCCACAAAACACAACCGACCGCATCAAAGGGGACATGAGACTTTATGATTGGTTACAAGGTTTTAGTAAAGATTGGCATATCGATGAGATACGAAAGTGTCTTGGGCGTATGCTATTTACAGGTGAAGATCAAGAGAAAAAAGTTGAAACGATTAGTGGTGGAGAAAAACACAGAATGATGCTTTCAAAAATGATGATGGATGATGCCAACATGCTTATTCTTGATGAGCCAGATAACCACCTTGATCTTGAAGCAATCGTTGCACTTGGAGAAGCTTTATATAACTACCAAGGAAATGCTATCTGTGTTACACATGATAGAGAGTTAATTGATGCATTTGCAAATAGAATTATAGAACTAAAAGCTGATGGATCTGTGATTGATTTTAAAGGTAATTATGAAGAGTATGTAGAAAATATGGGGAAAAAGTAATCCAACGAAAGTAGCCTTTGCTACTTTCGCATATCTTCAAGAAGCTTTTCGTTTGCCACTACACCCATATATTGATTTTTTAAATTTCCATTCTTATCAAACATCATCATAAATGGTATTTGACCACCCCAGTTAGTATTTGCTTTTACAAAAGAAACTATATCCCAAGCATCGTTTAAATTGACAACTGGATAATTTACATTGTTTTTCTTAACAAATGCAGCTAACTCTTTATCTTCCATCGGCATTTGCACCTGTACTGCTATAATTTGTAAATCATCTTTATGCTCTTTTTGAAGCTCTATAAGGTGAGGCATTTCGATGATACATGGAGGGCACATTGGACCAAAAAAGTTTAAAAGAACAGTTTTGCTTGGATACTGTTTAAAGATAAAGCCCTCTTGAGTGATATTGATATCGATAACTTTTCCCTTGTTTGTAGTAAGAGCTATATTATTTG
>DQTU01000119.1 GCA_015662615.1 Campylobacterales bacterium
ACTCTCCATCACTCTCAACAATAGTTTTCACACCAGCAACAAACCCCGCCTCATCACTCGCATCAAAACTAATCACAGCAGCCTCTCCACCTGCTTTTTCAATTTCTGCTTTAAGTGCATCAGCCAGTTCAGGTTTTGAGCGATAATTTATCCAAACCTTCAAACCATAATCTGCTAAAACTTTTGCGATTTCAGCACCAATTCCTTTACTTGCACCCGTAATTAATACATTTTTACCACTAAATTTCATTTTTCATCCTATATTAAAATAATTTCAATATGATATAGCAAATCAAATTAAAAAGGTCAAACATATGAAGAAAATCATAGCAATAATCACATTTTTGGCTCTTTCACTCGCTGCTGAGACCATGACATTTAAGACACTTAAAAATGAGTACATCCAAATAAAGAACAATGCAGGTGTTTTTAATTTTGTAAATTTAAAGTATCACAACAAAGATACCCTACTCTTTTTCTTTGGTAATGAGTGTCCACACTGCACAAATGAAATACCACAAATAAAGCAGCTGATAAACAATCCAAATATACAAATCATTGGTATCCATGCCCAAGCTGACATTGGAGATAGTGCATTAAAATCTTATGTTCAAAAAATAGGATATAACTTTGATGTTTTATCATTTAGTGATGATATCAAACTGATAAACCACCTAAAAGAGAGAGACATGTGGAGTGGAGAAGTTCCACTGCATGTACTTGTTGATAAACAGGGGAATTTGAAAGTTGTTGAGCTCAATGAGCTTTTGGGTAGGTTTTAACCTACACCAAAGGTTCATCCATCTCTTTTGGAATTTCTAAATCCATAAGTTTCAAAACAGTCGGTGCGATATTATTTAATCCACCCTCTTTTACTTCACTCACACCCTCACTCATCACAAAACAAAAAACATCAAAAGTCGTATGATTGGTCAGTCTATTTCCATCTGAATCTTTCATCTGTTCACAATTTCCATGGTCGCTTGTTAAAACTACACTATAACCCTCTTCTTTTGCAACTTCTATAATTTTTCCAAGCTCTGCATCTACAGCTTCAACTGCCCTAATGCCTGCTCCATAATTGCCTGTATGCCCTACCATGTCACCATTTGCAAAGTTTACGACTATAAAATCATATCCCTCTTCCATGGCAACTCTAACATTGTCTCCAACTTCTGAAGCACTCATCTCAGGCTTCATATCATAAGTCTTTACATCAGGGCTCGGAGTCAAAACTCTTGTCTCGTTTTTAAAAGGCTCTTCAACACCACCGTTAAAAAAGAAAGTCACATGGGCATATTTTTCTGTTTCAGAGGTGTGGAGTTGGCTTCTTCCTGCATCACTTATTACCTCTGCTAATGTATTTTTCGGCAACTTATCTTCAAAAAGTATCGGGTATGGAAATGCTTTATTATAAACTGTCATAGTTGCAATATTCACTTTTTCAGGATTTCTCTCAAATTCGTTAAACGCTTCATTTCCAATAGCATCGACGATTTCACGCATTCTATCACTTCTAAAGTTTGCAAAAATTATACCGTCATTTTCAGAAAATCCATTATATCCCCCAAAAGAGATAGGCTCGATAAACTCATCATTTATCTCACTCACATGTTGAATATCTATGTACTCTTGCGGATTTTTATCAGTATGAGGTAATCCTTTTGCAATTGCGTTATAACCTCGCTCAACCCTATCCCATCTAGTATCTCTATCCATGGTATAAAATCTACCACTTATCGTAGCAATTGAGATGTTTTCATCTAACATATCTTCAATCTGTTTTATGTATTTTGGTGCAGAAGTAGGACTCACATCTCTACCATCAGTAATCAAATGCAGACAAACTTTCTTACCTTCATTTGAAGCAATTTTAGCCAAAGCGATGATATGATTGATATGAGAATGCACGCCACCATCACTTAAAAGACCCACAACATGGATAGTATTGCTCTTTTGTAATAAATCAGTCAACATAGGGTTTTGAGCCAAAGTTCCCTCTTCAACAGCCTTCGTTATTTTTACAAAGTTCTGATAAAGCACTCGACCACTTCCTATACTCATATGCCCTACTTCACTATTTCCCATCTGCCCAGCAGGAAGCCCAACTGCGAGTCCTGAAGTTTTTACCAAAGAGTATGGCACATGCTCAAAAAGATAATCATATGTTGGTTTTTTCGCATTACAAAAGGCATTGTCATCACATGAACTGTTATAGCCGATACCATCAGTTATAATTAAAATTGCTTTATTTGTTTTCATTACTTTTACTCTCCCTAATCACTTAAGATAAATTCTACTAAAATAGCATTTTAACACATGGGCACCTTTAATAACCCTAGACACTCATAATGGTCTTTGAAGGTGTGAGATTTAAGAAGAGATTATTGAAGCCTAGCCAAAGCTAAGTTGAGATAATATCTTCTTAAAGATTGCACCTTCAAAGACCACCCCATAGGGGCATCACT
>DQTU01000222.1 GCA_015662615.1 Campylobacterales bacterium
AAAGCGGAGAGTCAAAATATAAATCTTTCTCTATTTATGGATCCAGATTTTGACCATTATCTCCTAGGAGATCCTACAAAAATCAAAGAAGTACTGTTAAACCTTATCTCAAATGCTATGAAATTTACACCAGAAAATGGACAAATTTCCGTAGTGATAACCAAACAAGCTACAAGTGATCCGGATATAGAAAAAATCTATTTTGAAGTAAGTGACTCAGGTATTGGAATAGATACTAAAGATATGGAAGAGATTTTTGATGCATTTTCACAAGCTGACTCTACCATCACAAGAAAATTTGGAGGGACAGGTCTTGGACTTACTATATCTTCAAATTATATCGCTTTGATGGGTGGAAAACTTGAAGTTGAGAGCAGAGTAAATACAGGAAGTAATTTTTACTTTACACTAGAACTGAAAAAACAAAAACCTCTTAAAACAATCTACCACAACAGTTTTAAACATTTTCATCCACTAATCATCAAAGGTAAAGAGGCTCAAAATAACCTCCACGCCCATGTTGAAAAAATGATGGATTATCTTAGCAATAACGCAAATATAACAACTATAGAAAAATTAAGTGACCCAAGCATTCTAGAAGATATAAATCTTATCATCACTCAAAAAGATTTAATCTCTGATGATGATTATGCATTACTCACAGGTCTCAATATCCCGATACTCAATATCGTAAAAACCAAGGATAGAGCACTTGTAAAAGATATTACTGATGTTGGGCTTTTTGGTACCTATGAGCCACTAAATATCACAAAGATGGTCAAATCCTTAAAAACTATTGAGAATAAGAGTGATTTTATAAATAACGATATAGCGGAGGGATCAGTAGTTGGACGAAAATCAAAATACAAAGTACTCGTAGCAGAAGACAATGAAATCAATCAAAAACTGATCCAAAAAATTCTAGAGCATCTTAACTTTGATATCACTATAGTTGCAAATGGGCTAGAAGCAGTAAAGGCAAGAAAAAAAGGAGATTATGATCTTATCCTTATGGATATTGCAATGCCGGTTATGGATGGGGTAAGTGCAACTAAAGAAATTTTAGCATACGAGGAGCGTGAAAAACTCTCACATATTCCTATTGTTGCATTGACTGCCAATGCCCTAAAAGGAGATCGTGAAAAATTCCTAAATAATGGCTTGGATGATTATCTTCCAAAACCAACCAAAGAAGAGCAAATCAAAAATCTTGCTATAAAATATGGTGTTTATAATGAAAAAGTTGAACTCCATAAAAATGCGAAATTAGAAGAAGGTGTTGAAAATACGCCTATCATGCCTATAGTAGAAGATATAGACAAAGAAAAACTAGAGGAAGCGGTAAAAGAGGAAGCTAATCTTAGTGAAGAAGAACTCACAAAAGAGAATGAACGAGAAAATATTCTTGTTTATAAAAAAAGTTCCGTTGAGTCAAAGATCTTTGAAAAAGTTTTAGGGCAACTTTACAAGAAAGTTAGTGTTGCTGAAAACAGTAATCAATTTTTAAAGCTTGTAAGAGAAAATAACTACAAGGTCATCATGGTTGATAAAGAGATCATGGATCTAGATATGCAAGATCTTTTTGATGCAATTAAAAATCGTGATGCGACTACACTACTTCTGTTTAGAAGTTTTGACTCCATTATTGATGATCAAACAAGAAGAGATTTTGACGAGGTACTTATAAATAGCGCTGATAAAGTCTATCTCAAACTTATTTTAGATAACTACTTAACCGCTACTGATAAAGTGTAAACATGTTACGATGTAAGTATGACTTGCATCGTAACCGCTCTTAAAAGCGAAGCCCAACCCATTATAGATTTTTTAGATCTCACAAAAAAAGAGGATAAAAATTTTCCAATATTTACAAACCATGATACAACACTTATCGTATCTGGCATGGGAAAGATAAATAGTGCCATAGCAGTAACATATATAATCCCTCATGACACAATGATCAACATAGGTATCTGTGGAAGCAGCTCTTACAAAATAGGAAAGATGTTTAACATCAAAAAAATCATAGACAAAAGTACTCAAAAAGTCATCCATATAAATAAAGATGGAGAAACTCTCACATGTGTAGATACCCCACAAAACAATCCAAACGAGTTTAAAAATACTTTGGTTGATATGGAGAGTTTCGGCTTTTACCAAGCAGCTCGAATGTTTGTAGAAAAAGAAAATATACTACTTTACAAGATAGTTTCCGATAAAATCTCAGACACTATTTTAACCCCAAAAGAGGTACATGACTTGATAACTCCCCACCTGAAGAAAATATTTTGAAAAACGCTGTTGTTACGGGTGCTTCAAGTGGAATAGGAAAAGCATGTGCTAAAAAATTATTAGAACTTGGTTATAAAGTTTATGGTCTCTCTCGAACTTGCAACATTATAGATAAAAATTTTATCCATGTAGAGATTGATCTAACAGATACAAAACAGATACAAAAACTAGAAAACACCAATCCACATGTTCTTATTAATTGTGCGGGAGTTGGATACTTTGCACCACATGAAGAGCTTAGCTTTGAGCAAATTCAAGAGATGATAGCACTTAACCTCACAGCACCAATGTTAGTGACAAAACTCTTTTTAAGGGCACTGAAACAGCAAGGCGGATATATCTTCAACATCAACTCCATATCAGGAATCCAACCTGCCCTTTTTGGAGCTACTTATGGTGCAAGTAAAGCAGGTCTTAGGCACTTTGGGACTTCACTTTTTAAAGAGGCTAGAAAAAGTGGGTTAAAGGTTATTAATATCAATCCCGATATCACAAATACACCATTTTTTGATAGTTTGAATTTTAAACCAACCCAAGATTCACAAACCTATATCGACCCCAAAGATATTGCCGATATTATTGAAAATGTTTTAAATCAACGAGAAGGCACTGTCATGACCGATATCACCATAGAGCCTCAAAAATTTCAGATTTCCAAGAAAAAATGATAAAAGTTTTTATAAACGGCTTCGGTCGGATTGGAAGGTGTGCTGCTAGAATTATACTCGAAGATGAGCAATTTGAACTTGTTGGCATAAACGATATCTATGATATAGAACAGATGAAACAACTCTTTGCAAATGACTCAATCTACGGCAAAGCAACATCCACACTTGATAAGGTAAAACTCTTTAATCAAAAAAATCCACCCACGGTAGAGTGTGATGTGCTTCTTCAATGTAGCGGTGTGCATCTAACAGATGAAGCAAATCAGCCATATCTAAAAAGCGGTGCCAAAAAAGTAATCATTTCAGCCCCAGCATCCAATGAAGTTCCAACATACATCTATGGAATTAACCATGAGCATTATA
>DQTU01000092.1 GCA_015662615.1 Campylobacterales bacterium
AAAATCAATATTTAATTCTTTTACACAGGCAAACAGTGCCACGACAAGAGAATATGGAGTAACGGGACTGGGACTAACTATTTCATCCAATTTGATATCTCTTATGGGATCAAAAATAGAACTTATATCTCAAGAAAATGTTGGCAGCGAATTTAAATTTAGTCTGGAGTTTGGTTATCAAGAGGCTACAATCAGCCATCAACAAGTATCCACTTTGAAAGAGGAGATGTTTGATCTTGCATCTGTATTGGTTGCAGAAGACAATGAAATAAACCAGCAGCTCATTTTTGATATCTTGTCTATGAAAAATATCAAAGTGACTATTGCAAATAATGGACTAGAAGCATTTGAACATATAAAATCAGAAAATTTTGATCTTATTTTTATGGATATCAATATGCCTGTAATGGGAGGCATAGAAACGACAAAAAATATTTTAGCATATGAGAAGAAGTTTAAACAAACACATACGCCTATTGTAGCTTTGACTGCAAATGCGATTGTAAGAGATAAAGAGAGATTTTTGCAAGACGGTATGGATGATTTTTTATCAAAACCTTTTGAGCTTGCAGCGCTCAATGCAATATTAGAAAAATACTTGGGCAGTGTCGTTAAAAATAATTTTGATAGTGAAGAGGTAGCATCCTCTTTGGGGATTTCTAAGGATAAAGTGCATGGATATCTTAAAAAATTTTTAGACATGGTTGAGAAGGAGTTGCCCAATATGAAAAGAAATTATCAAAACAGAGATTTTTCTTCACTGACAGCAACGGCTCATAAACTTAAAGGAACTTCGGGAATGTTAAAGATAGAGAATATTACCAACTCTTTAAGAGAGATCGAACAAAATGCAAAAGAGCAAAATGATTTTGCATATGAAGAAAATTTTCAAATGATTTCACAAGAGATGAAAGTGCTGGAAGTATTTTAAAAAGCTCTAATAAGTCCTAAAATAAATATACACAATCCAGCAATTTCTATCGCTACATACCTTGGTGTAAATAAAACTTTATATTCTTCACTTGCACTATGTCTTAATTTTCTCATCCTTTACCTCCGATACTTAAAATATATCGACCAAAGTCAGAGAAACTTTACCCTAGTTTACAACTAATATAAGAGAAACTTTATGGTAAAATGTCGGTTGAATTTTAAAGGAGCTTCTCATGACAAAATATCTTTTAGCTATTGATGCAGGAACAGGAAGTGTGCGCGCAGTACTTTTTGATACAAAGGGTAAACAGATAGCAGTAGCAGCAGAGGAATGGACTCATATATCTGAAGAAGATGTGCCTAGCTCTATGGGGTTTGATTATGAGAAAAATTGGGAATTGATTTGTAGATGCATAGAAGCAGCAACTGAAGAGATTGAAGTTGATGATATCCTTGCTGTTAGTGCAACAAGCATGAGAGAGGGAATCGTACTTTATGATGAAGAGGGCAAAGAGCTTTGGGCAGTTGCAAATGTAGATGCGAGAGCTGGCGAAGAAGTTAAAGAGCTTAAAGAGAAATTTCCGGGAATTGAGGAAGAGTTTTATGCGCTTAGTGGACAGACTTTTGCACTTGGAGCACTTCCACGTCTTTTATGGGTTAAGAAAAATCGACCTGATATTTATGAAAAAATAGCAAAAATTTCTATGATAAGTGATTGGATTTTAGCTCGTCTTAGTGGTGTGATTGCTAGTGACCCGTCAAATGCTGGAACTACTGGTGTTTTTAATTTGAAAAATCGTGATTGGATGCCTGAAATGGCTGAAAGAGTAGGGATGAAATCAGATATTTTTCCACCTTGTGTTGAGACTGGAACGGTGATAGGTGAAGTCAAAGATAAAGAGAGTGTTTTGCCTATTGGGACAAAAGTGGTTATGGGTGGTGGTGATGTACAGTTAGGAAGTGCTGGGCTTGGAATTGTAGAGAAGGGTGAAGTAGCTATTCTTGGTGGCAGTTTTTGGCAACAGATTGTTAATATTAAAGATCCAAAACCTCCAAAAGATATGAGTATCCGTATCAATCCTCATGTTATAAGAGGTTTGAGTCAAGCCGAGGGAATTACCTTTTTTAGTGGACTTGTCATGAGATGGTTTCGTGATGCACTTTGTGAAAGTGAAAAGGTATTTGCTGAGAAAAGAGAGGTAGATACTTATGTCATACTTGAGGAGATGGCAAAAGATGTTCCTGTAGGGTCTTATGGAATACTTCCTATATTTTCGGATGTTATGAAGTATGGAAGATGGTATCATGCAAGCCCCTCTTTTTTAAACCTAGGGCTTGATCTAAAGCGCTACAATAAAGCCTCGATGTTTCGATCATTGCAGGAAAATGCTTGTATCGTAAGTGCAGAAAATTTGGACAATATCGAAAAATTTACAGGAATGAAAATTGACACTATAGTTTTTGCTGGAGGCGCTAGTAAGGGAATATTATGGCCACAAATTTTAGCAGATGTAACAGGAAAAAAAGTTAAAATTCCTGAAGTCAAAGAGGCTACAGCTTTAGGTTGTGCAATTGCTGCTGGTGTAGGTGCTGGGGTTTATGAGAGTATCGAAAAAGCAGCAAAAGAGTTGGTAACTTGGGATAAGTCTATTTTGCCAAGTATGGAAAATCATGAAGCCTATAAAGAGATAAGAGAAAAATGGAAAATAGCGTATGAAAAACAACTTTCA
>DQTU01000069.1 GCA_015662615.1 Campylobacterales bacterium
AAGGAGACAACACCCTCTTATGCTGAGATAAAATCTCAAATAGTTCAAAATGAGAGAATAGCGTTAATAAAGAAGAGAGATAATTTAGCACAAAATATTGCAAATAGAGAACATCTCTATGTTAGTAATATCTTAGATAAAACAAGAGAAGATAAAAGGTGGCAACGCAATCAATAATTATTTGAGCATTTTGTGATATTATGCTATATTAAGAAGATAATATTGCAAGGGTTCACATGACAAAGTTTTATTTTAAAACCATATTTTTCATAGCTGCTTTTGCTATCTTTTACTTAGCGCTTGCACCAAGTCAGGGTATTTGGTTTGACTTTGGTTTAGGGGATAAGTTTAACCATTTTTTAGCATTTTTTACCCTCTCACTTTTGCTAAATCGCTCTTCATCTAGTTATGAGAAGCGTTTGAGAAATGTTATCGCTCTGTTTTTATTTGGAACTTTGATAGAAATTGTACAAGCTTTTGTAGCATACCGAAGTGCTTCAACTTATGATTTACTGGCTGATTTGTTAGGAATTTTAGCGTTTCAAGCATTATATTCGATTTATAGATGGATTCGCTATCGCTTATGATTAAACCTCTTGTTTCGTTTTTTATCGAAAAATCTATATTAAATCATATTATTTTTCTTTTCCTACTTCTGCTTGGTATTTTTGCTTACATCAAAATTCCTAAAGAGATTTTCCCACCCATGAACCTTGATGCTATCTCTATCAGAGGAAATTACATCGGGGCGAGTCCTGATATCTTGGATAAGATGGCAGTAGCAACTATCGAAGATGATTTGAAAAACTTAAGTGATATCGGGGATATTGAGAGTACAATTAAAAACGGTGCATTTAGCATCAAAGCTGACCTCAAAGACGGTGCTGACAACGATGAAGTGCTTAGTAATGTAAAAGATATCATCTCAAACCTCAGACGAGACCTCCCCACGGACATGGATGAGCCTATCGCTAAAATGATTACCAATAGTTTTCCACTTGTTACTATTGCCATCGCTTCAAATGAGAAGACAGAAAACCTTTTGGAAGTTGCCACAGAACTTAAACGAACGCTCTCCTCTATCAAAGATTTGAGTGACATTACCATTCGTGGAGATGCAGATACAGAGCTTGTTTTTACACTTGAAGATAAGAAGATAGAAGCATTGGGAATTGAGAGAACTGCGCTTATCTCCTCACTAGCATCACTTAGTACAATCTTTCCAGTTGGCATGGTCAAAGAGAAGGGAAATCATCTTTTTTTAAGTACTTATAACGGTACCAAAGATATCAAAGAGTTAGAAAATACCATCATATCTGTTGGTACTAAAAAGCTTCATATCAAAGATATCGCCCATGTCTCTTTTACCCTGAGTGACCCGACCGAAATTTCACATTTTAATGCCATGCCAAATATTTCTGTTAACATCAACAAAGCCAAAACAGGTAACTCAATTGCACTTGTCAAGGAGATAAGAGCCGAGCTAAAAAAGTATGAACAAAAATATACCAATTACAAATTTGAAGTCTATACCGATACTTCCATCTGGATACGAAACCGTTTAAATACGGTCATTTCAAACATCATTTTTGGTCTCATTTTAGTAGGGTTATCTA
>DQTU01000337.1 GCA_015662615.1 Campylobacterales bacterium
CTAAGATAGCGTTTGAACATCAAAATAACCCTAACTAGGTCACTCGTGAAGAGTTAATTGAGATGATTAAAAATAGTGAAGATGTTACTCAGGTTGATGTCTCTGAAATTACGGATATGAGTAGGTTATTTTATGAACAAAGAGATTTTAACCAACCTATAGGAAATTGGGATGTCTCTAACGTGACTCATATGAACAGTATGCTTTATGGTCTAGGCATGATTTTTAACCAACCAATTGGAAATTGGAATGTTAGTAAAGTGACGAATATGAGTTTCCATATCCTTTATTATTATAATCTGTAGTTCCCTCTCCTGTGCTAACAACACTCTCATAAGAAAAAGCCATCCCCAAAATAGGACTAGTATCTTTTTTTATGATGTGCTTATCAGAAAACCGATTATTAAAAAAACTCTTTATACGGATGCAATGTATACTGCCAATGATCCTTTTTATCACCACTGATATCTGCAAAGCCAATAGCAATTTTAAAGTTTTCTATTTGACCTTCATCTAACCGCTTGGCTGGAAACATTTTAACACCTACCTCATTTTGATCGACATCTTCTTCTGTATTTTTAAAAACAAAACTCCAACTTCCATTATCGTTATGTTCTACTAACTGTACAAGTGCTATTTGTTGTAAGCATAGATGCCCCAACTGCAAAGTTTTCATCATGGGCAACTATTACAGGAGAATAACCCTGTGGATAAGAGATCTGAGTTTATCAATATACTACTTAAGATAGATGTTGGGTTTTAACCTTTTTAATATTAACACTATCCCAAAACTCTGTATAGATAGTAAACCTGTTGCGATATAAAATCATTTATATCGCAACAGGTCTAGTGTTAAAAATTATAAGCAGTACTATTTGATTTGCTATTATTACAGTATACTCTCAATAATGGTTTTTGCCAATGCAAAGTTATTGGCAGCCATTAGGTGCATTTTTGGATGTAAATCATAGATTTTGCCAAAAGTTTTAACACTTAGCTCCAATCCTACTCTGTCTTGCTCTTCATTAGAGATTTTTTTTGCATTAAAAAGTTTCTCGCCCCACTCTTTTGGAACTTCTACTCCTGGCACATGTGCTGTTAAAAACTGAGCAGTTCGTAGTTTTGTGATTGGGAAATATCCTAAAATAAGTTGTGCGTCATCTGCTTTACTTCCTGCTTCTATTTTCGCTTTTTCAAATAGCTCTAAAAGCATTTTTGCATTTTCCACGCTATAAACTGGTTGCGTAATGATAGCATATGCACCATGTTCGAGTTTTAACTTCATCTTTTTTTGAAGATTTTTTGGATTTTTTGCAAATGCATTGGCAACAGCAAAAGGATAAATTGGCTTAGTTCTTACATCCAAAGGTTTCCCAGCATAATCAATCCCACCATTAAAACATTTGATAATATCCAGTAAAAGCGTACTATTACCTTCAAATACCCCTTTTGTCTGCGGCTGGTCACTCATCGAAGCGGGATCGCCTGTCAATGCTAAAATCGCTCTTACATCCACATCATTTGCACCTAAAAGATCTGATTGGAGTCCTATTTTATTTCGATCTCGCATTGACATGGTCGCAATAGTTGGTTTTTTAAAAGCAGTTTGCAGTTTTAACGAAGCAAATAGTGCACTATATTTCATCTTTGCAAGTGGCGAATCAGTCACTGAAAATCCATCTACCTTCTTATGAAGACCCAACTCTTTTATGCGTTCGATGATTGGATCAAAGGTTGCAGAGTGTTTTGGTGTGGTTTCTAGTGTTAAAAATGTATCGTTTTTAAGTTTTTCTATAAATTGTTCAAACATTTTGGTATTATATCGAAAAAATTTAAGGAACGAACATGAAACTGTGTGTATTTGATTTTGACTCTACGCTCATGGATGGAGAGACAATTGACTTTTTAGCACGACCTTTGGGACTGGAAGAGAAAGTTGCAGGAATTACTGAAAAAGCAATGCAAGGAGAGCTTGATTTTTTTGAAAGCTTAACGAATAGAGTTTCGTTACTTAAAGGGTTAGAACAATCAAAAGTTGATAAAATCTGCCAGAACCTTCCTTATATGCCTGGGGCAAAAGAGACCATTAGTGAACTTAAAAAGTTAGGCTACACCGTAATCGTATTTAGCGGTGGGTTTAGAAATGCTACCTCGTATGCTAAAGATATCTTAGGATTTGATGCTGATTTTTCAAATATCTTACACCAAAGAGAAGGAATTCTTACGGGACTTGTAGGTGGAGATATGATGTTTGACTTCTCAAAAGGGGATATGATAGTACGTATCCAAAACCTTTTAGGGGTTGACAGAAAAGATACCTTAGTGGTCGGAGATGGAGCAAATGATAGGTCAATGTTTGAACATGCCGATACTAGAATAGCCTTTTGCGCTAAAGACATTTTGAAAAAAGAGGCAAATATCATAATAGATACAAAAGATTTGATGGAAATATTAAAACAGATTTAAGCACGGTTTACTGTGCGTGAGCTCTCTGCTGAAGATCTCGATGCCCCTTGAGGGTAGAACTTAGTGTTAGCGTAGCAAAAGGGACTTGTTCCTTTTGCGTAATTAAAATAAATGAAGGAACTGCAATGTACATAGAAGATGCAAAATTCTCACTTTGGTGTGATTTTATTGAGAGAGATTTTTTAAGTGATGGTTTAAACAGACTAATTGATGAAAAAATTGTCAATGGAGCAACAAGCAACCCCTCAATCTTTAAAAATGCGTTTTTAACTTCGCCTGCTTATAAAGATGACATCCAAAAGCTAAAGGGAAAAGAGCCAAAAGAGATTTATGAGACGCTAGCTATAAAAGATATTCAAACTTCTGCCGATTTACTTGAAGATCTATACAAAAATAGTGATGATGGATTTATCAGTATTGAGGTTGATCCAACACTTTGTGATGATGCTAAGATGACTATTGAAGAAGCAAGAAGACTTCATACGGCAATTGATCGTGAAAATGTCATGATCAAAATTCCTGCGACAGATGCTGGATTTATAGCCATGGAGCAGTTGATTAGTGAAGGAATTCACATCAATGCAACTTTAATATTTTCTCCTGCACAAGCAAAAGGGTGTTTGGATGCGTTTGAAAAAGGTTCATCTGATATATCAGGAGCTTTACCAAAAGCAGTTATCAGCGTTTTTGTAAGTCGGTTTGATAGAAAAATGGATGAAGCATTTTTTGGTAGAAATATCAAAAAAGGACTTTTAGGCATCATAAATGCTACAAAAATTTACCATGATGTACAAAATAGAGGTTTAGAAAATGTAAGAACCCTATTTGCAAGTACAGGTGTTAAGGATAATGCGTTTGTAGAAGATTATTACATCACAAATCTTCTGTTGGCAAATAGTATCAATACCGCACCGATTGATACTATCGATGCATTTGTAAAAACAGGAATTAAAGAGGCAAAAGAGCCTATCGATATTGATATCGTTGATGGGTTTTATGAAGTTTTAGAAACACAAGAGTTTGATATGGATGCAATCTATAAAGAGCTTATGGATGAGGGGCTAGAAGCATTTAAAGATGCTTTTGCAGATATTTTAAAAGCGTTAGATTAACTCTTTGTAGATGTATTTATACTTCTACAAATGGAAGTATAAATATAAAGGACAAAGATGACCACAGTAGGTATTGATAAGTTGGTTGAAGAGCAGATGCAGGCAGGTTCAATGAATCAAGTAACAAATGAACTAAATGATACAACCTCAACCAACCTCAAAAAAGAAGCAGATTTTGAAGCCGATAAACTTGAATTTAAAATGATTAAAAAGCTAGAGTTCTATTTAGAAGGGCTTGTCAAACATGGCGGTAGTGATTTACATATCAAAAGTTCTTCACTTATTCGAGGAAGAATCAACGGTGAAATGATGCCGCTATCTAATGAACTATTAACTCATGCAGATGGTATACAACTTGCCAAAGAGGTATTAAAAAGTAGATTTAAAGAGTTAGTAGAAAACAAAAGTATTGATTTTAACTACAAACTCAATGAAAAATATCGCTTTCGTGGAAATATGTTTTTTCAAACCGATGGTGTTTCTGCAGTCTTTAGGGTAATTCCTGTAGATATCCCTACAATGGAAGATCTCAAACTACCAAAATCAATCGAAAAATTTTGTCATCTCAAACGTGGCTTAGTATTAGTCACAGGTCCTACAGGAAGCGGTAAATCAACTACACTTGCCTCTATCTTAAACCAAATCAATAAAGATCAAAGAAAACACATCATTACCATTGAAGACCCTGTAGAGTTTGTTTACAAAGATCAAAATTCACTCATTAACCAAAGAGCTATAGGACAAGATGCTTTAGATTTTTCAACCGCACTTCGTGCAGCACTTCGTGAAGATCCAGATGTTATACTGGTGGGAGAGATGCGTGATATGGAAACCATTGAGACTGCTATGCATGCTGCTGAGACTGGACACCTCGTACTTTCAACATTACATACAGTAGATGCTAAAGATACCATCAATAGAATTATTGGTATGTTTCCGGGAAATGAGCAAAATAAAATCCGAATGTCATTAGCAGCAACTTTGCAAGGTGTACTTTCACAAAGACTCGTCAAAACTGTAGACAACAAAAGAGTAGCGGCAATTGAGATCTTATTTAAAAACGCTCGTATTGAATCCCTTATATCTGAATCTAGAGATAGTGAAATTACCGATGCTATTGCAGAGGGTAAAGATATCTACGGTATGCAAACATTCGATCAAGCACTTTTAGATCTTTATAAAAATGGTAAAATTTCAGAACAAGAGACACTTCTAAATGCTACAAATGCAAGTGATCTAAAAATGAAAATGACCAGCCATGACAGCGAATCTAGCGGGGAAGTAAACCTTGTAGAGAGCATGATCGACCTTAAGATAGAAGAATAAGCAAAACTTTAGATACTTTTTAGTAGAATGCCCGTCTTAAAAAAATTAAAAAAAGGAACACTATGCTAGAAGGTATCGTTAGAGATAGTATCGGGAAAAAAGCTACTAAAGCTTATAGACGAGATGGTTATCTAATCGCCAACATTTACGCCAAAGGATTAGAAAATATCAATGCTGCATTTAAATCAAATGAGTTTATTAAAGCAGTTAGAGCAAAAGAGGCATTGATTTTTGATGTAAAAGTTGGAGATAAGACACTTCCTGTAGTGATACAAGAGTATCAAAGAGATCCAGTAACAAATCAACTGCTTCATGTTGATTTGAGAGTTGCACAAAAAGGTGAATTATCAAAATACTTAGTTCCCGTAGCAACGACAGGAATACCAAAAGGTCTTAAAAATAAAGGTGTTTTAATCATTTCTAAAAAAAGACTTCTTGTAAAATGTAAAGCTGAAGATCTTCCAAACTCATTTACACTTGATGTGTCTGATCTTGATGTTGGTGATTCAATTCTTATCAGAGATCTTGAAGCAATTAAAAATGTTCAACTTATGGACTCAGATAGAGTTTCAATTGTTGGTGTAATTAAAGCTAAATAGAACATTTAATATGACACTTATTGTCGGGCTAGGTAACCCTACTGACAAATACAAAAACAATCGACACAATATCGGTTTTATGGTCATTGACAAACTCGTCAATGACCATAATGCTACAAACATCACAAAAGCCTCTTTCAAAGGTTTTCTTTTCAAATCCAAAAACTTACTACTTTTAAAACCCATGACCTTTATGAATCTCTCTGGAGAGAGCGTACAAGCCGTAGATTCCTACTATAAACCAGATCAAATCATAGTCATCCATGATGAGTTAGATGTCTCTTTTGGGGAAATTCGATTTAAAAATGGTGGCAGTCATGGTGGTCATAATGGGCTTAGGTCAATTGACGCAAATATCGGAGTGGATTATGACAGAATCCGAATGGGAATTTCCCGTCCAGAATTTAAAAGTGGGGTCACCAAACATGTACTTAGTGATTTTTCTAAAGAGCAGCAACCATGTCTTAAAACTGTTATTGAAAAAGCGTCTGAAATTGTACTTGATTTAGCGGGAGTAGAGATTAAATCCATTCAGCAAAAACACGCTTCCAAAAAAAGCTATTGTGAATGAAAAAATACCAAAGATTTATTGCAAAACTATACATCAAAAACTTTTTACTTGTTTTTATAGCATTAGAGTTCTTCTTTATCGGAATGGATCTGTTACAAAATCTCAAACATATCACTAACTCTGCAAATCTACAAATACTATATACCGTCAATCAACTACTCTATTACATAAATTTTACCCTACCATTGTCCCTTGTTTTTGCAATGCTTCTAACAATTTTTAGTATTTTAAAATCTAATGAATTAGTTTCTATGTATGCATTGGGAATCTCAAAAAATGACTTGATAAAACCTATCATGATTATTGCATCGGCACTTACTGGAGTTTTTATAGCACTTAATTTTTTTACAGATTTTGTTGATGCTTATGAAAAAGCAAAAAATATCAAAAAGTACAACAATCCAGAGAAAACAACTAAAGAGATGTTTTTAAAATCTTACGATACCTACGCATATATTGGCGAACTATTTCCAGAGAAAAAAGAGGGAAAAGATCTAAAAATCTTCATTACAAAAGAACATAGACTAGTAGAAGTACTAGAAGCAAAAAATGCTACCTTTAAAAACAATCGCTGGAATCTTCAAGATGTTACCTCTATAAAAATCCCTGATTTAAACAATACATCACAAGATACTAAACTAATTTTTCAAAAATTTGAAAGCAAAGAAGTACTGCATGGCTTTAAACCAAAAATTATCGATACTCTTTTTCAAAGACTCGCAAAACTAACGATCCAAGATTCATTTAGTGCGATGAAACTACTTGATGAACAAAACCTAAACAGCGACAAAGTTAGATCAAATCTCTACACAATGCTCTTCTTTCCACTCTTTGCCCCTATCGTCATATACGGTCTCTTCTTTCCACTTCCAGCGCAAAGAAGGGGATCAAATATAGCACTACTTAGCACACTCTATATCTTTAGTATTTTAAGTATCTGGGGTGTTCTTTTTACATTGGCAAAAATATCTGCAAATGGCTCAGTATCACCTGAGTATGGGATCATAATTCCAATACTTTTGCTTGCACTCTTTGCTTCATTCATTTCTAGAAAATATCAAGTTAGGCATATCTGATTTTTTTGCTATAATAATTCGATGAAAAGAATAATAATTGTATTAATTACACTCACAACCCTACTCTCAGCTAAGATGCAAGTATGCGTCTCCATTCTCCCACAAGCTTTTTTTGTTCAAAAGATCGCTGGGGATTTAGTCGATATCGAAGTTTTGGTCAAACCAGGTTCTTCTCCTGCAACGTATGCACCAAAACCCAGCCAACTCAAACTTATATCTGATTCATCACTTTATTTTACGATTGGTGTAGATTTTGAACAAAATTGGCTTCATAGATTTAGCAGTATTAACGATGAAATGAAATTGATCGATACGACTAAAGGTATAGAAAAAATCTCTATGAAAAATGATAACCATGAGGAAGAAGAACATGAAGGACATCATCACAAAGGTTTAGATCCACATGTTTGGCTAGACCCAATACTTGTTACTTCACAAGTCAATATCATAACTGATGCTTTAGTTAAAGAAGACCCTAAAAACTCAAAGATTTATTTCCAAAATAGAGAAAATTTTATAAAAGAATTAAACGCAGTAGATGCGGAGATAAAAAAGATTTTATCAAATACTAAAGACAGAGAATTTATCGTTTTTCACCCCTCTTTTGGTTACTTCGCAAAAAGATATGGATTAGAACAAATTGCTATTGAAAAAGAAGGAAAAGAGCCCAGTGTTAAACACATCAAAAAAGTAATTGATTTTGCAAAAGAACATCAGATAAAAAGGGTTTTTGTAGCTCCACAATTTTCACAAAAAAGTGCAAAACAGATTGCTAAACTGATAGATGGAACCGTCACAAGTATCAACCCTCTTGCCAGAAAGTGGGATGAAAATATTTTGAACATTGCGAAAAGTCTTGTTAAGTAATCATGAGTTAGATAAATTAGTCATTTGCAAGAAATGTGCAACGCTTCACAAAAAGATAATACTTGCAAGTAAAACCAAAGCGATTTGCACCACTTGCCACAGTACACTTTATAGAAAACATGAAGACCTCTTAAACAAATCACTAGCTCTAAGTGTAACAACGCTTATCTTCTTCATCACAGCCAATCTTTTCCCAATTGTTACCATTGACTTTGCTGGAAGCGTAAATGGCATCACACTCTCTTCTGTATTTTTGACTATGTTTGACAAACAGTTTTATTTTGCTGGAATATTCTCTGCTTTTGTGATATTTTTACTGCCACTTACACTTATAGTAAATTTTGTGATCTTACTACTTTTTATGAAACTAAAGATTAATGAGAGGGCTGTTAAAAAAATGTTGGTTTTATTATCTACCCTACTCCCATGGAACATGGTTGAAATATTTTTAATCTCTATTTTAGTAGCTATGGTCAAGCTTATTGGCTATGCAGAGATAAATTTTGGAATCTCTTTTTGGGCATTGGTGTTATTTGTATTTATCGATATGTACATGACAAAAAACATCAGTATGATTGCACTTTGGGGTATGAAAGAGAGGATATATGAGAGATAGCGATGAAAAACTTATAAACTGTCCTTACTGTCAAGCAGTCAATAATGATGCTGGGGATGAAACCATTTGCAGAAGATGTGACTCAACGATACACCATTTTGAACATATCAGTTTTCAAAAATCACTTGCTTATCTCTTAACCGCTATGATTTTATTTCTCCCTGCAAACTTCTATCCTGTACTGATCACCGAACAATTTGGCACACAGAGTGCAAATACTATAATTGGCGGAGTTATAGTGCTGTGGGAAGAAGGTTCCTATCCAATTGCACTTATTCTACTGTTTGCTTCTATCTTTGTGCCAATCATCAAGTTTATTTTAATATTATATCTACTTATCAGTACAAAATTACACAGACATACAAATAAAATAGATAAACTCAGACTGTTTCATATCACAGAGCTTATAGGACCTTGGTCGATGATTGATGTTTTTGTCGTCTCGATTTTAGCTGCTCTTGTACAGATGACAAATGTCCAAATCCATCCGGGAATTGGTATCACTGCATTTGCCATGATGGTCTTTTTTACGCTATTATCAGCATTAGCTTTTGATACAAGATTAATATGGGAGAAGAAAGATGCCTAAACAGATACCAGAAGTAGCAGTTGTACAACATAAACGACTCTCAATTTCCATATGGCTTATACCTATCGTTGCACTTCTCATATCATTGTGGCTAGCCTACCAATACTTTGCACAATTAGGACCTGAAATAACGATAGAATTTGAATCAAGTGCAGGTTTAAAAGCAAAACAGTCGCAAATTAAATTTCGTGATGTAACCATCGGAACTATAAAAAAGATCTCACTCAAAGATGGGGATAAAGGGGTTATCATAACCGCTCGCATAAATAAAGA
Organism: Campylobacterales bacterium; assembly: GCA_015662615.1. GTDB lineage: Bacteria > Campylobacterota > Campylobacteria > Campylobacterales > QNZT01 > SZUA-1433. Next base: position 9,496 of record DQTU01000337.1, read on the forward strand.
TGCCCAACAACTCATAAATGAAAATGCAAAATTTTGGATCGTCAAACCAAAAATTGACAAAACAGGAATATCAGGTCTTGAAACCTTGGTATCTGGAAGTTATATAGAGCTTCACAGCAGTAAAAGTGATAAATTTAAAAAACATTTTATAGGTTTAGAAGAACCCTATTTAGACGAAGAAAACATCAACGGTAAGTACTTCAACCTAAACGCTCCAAACTCTTACGATATCGAACAAGGCTCATTGGTCTATTGCCGTAATGTAGAAGTTGGTGAAGTAAAACAAGTAAAGCTCTCTAAAAATGGCGATATGGTGGAGTTTGAAATCTTTGTAAAAGACCCCTATGAAAAGTTTATAAACGCACAAACACAGTTCTTCTATATGAGCAATTTTAAAATCGACCTAAGCAAATCAAGACTTGACATGTCACTTGCATCCTCTACACAAATTATTTATGGTGGTATCGCTTTTAGCACACCAAGTAAACAGATACACAGCTACCCGATAAATGATGATCATATCTTCCCACTTTTTGCATCCGAGGGAGAAGCAAACACAAAACGCATCGGTTACAACACAAAAGATATCAAAACTTTCCAGATGAGATTTGCTCAAAATCTTGCTAAATTAGAGATTTCTTCACCAATAAAGTTTGATAATTTTCAAATTGGTCATGTGGTAAATATAGAGTCCTCTTTTAACGCAGAAAAGGGGGAAATGGAATCAGAAATTTTAGCAGATATCGATATTTCTGTATTTAACCATGATTTAAATAACTCTTTAGAAAAAGGGCTTATTGCACAGTTAGCCCAAAGTAATCCTCTGCTTGACAGCCTCTACATTGAACTCGTATATGACAAAAATAATTCATACAACATAGTAAGTGCCAGACCTTATGATGTTTTTCCAACCAAAAGTGTAACATTTGAAGATATGGGAGCAAAAATCAAAACACTCCTAAACTCTATAACCGTTATGATAGAGGGTAGCCAACAACCGATACAAAATATCCTTAAAAACCTAAACAAAACAATCAAAAGTACAAATGCCATCATATCTGGAAGTGGACTTAAAAAACTACCAAAACAGATAAGCAAATCACTCGTAGAGTTTGAAGCTACACTCAAAACAACAAGAGAACTAGTCAGTAGCAATTCAAAGATGAGCGATGATATTTCAGAGTCTATGAAAGAGGTCAACAAAGCTTCCAGAGCGTTAGAGCGAGTGCTTAGAAAGATTGACCAAAAACCTAATTTACTTATATTTGGAGATTAACATGAGAGCATTTTATATTTTTTTAACACTTTTACTATTTGTTGGCTGTAGCGCTCCAAAAAGTTATATTCTTGACAATAAAAATGTACCAATTTCAGATAAAATATTTACCAAAAGTATCGGAGTAAAAACAATCGAACTCCCACAATATCTTTTAGGAAAAGAGATACCATTTTTACAAAACGATAACGAAATCATCTATCTAAAAGATAAAAGATGGGCAACTTATTTAGATGAACATCTCACAAATAGAGTCGTTTCAACTCTGCAAAAGTCTTTTAATACACCTAAAGTTTATAAATATCCACAAAACACTTCAACGAAACCTGACATTATCATACAAATTACGATTAATAAATTTATAGCGGATGAAAATAAAGTTGTCCTTGATGCAACGTGTGAAAGAGAAGGTAAAAGTAGGCTATTTTCTATAAAAAAGCCTTTCAATTCTAAAGAAGATATTATAGATAGTATGAATAAAGCATTTGGTGATTTGGAAAAAGAATTAATAGAAGATTTACACTCTCGTAAATAATCTATCACTTTTTAGTGATAGATTATTTATTTTATGGTTTGATATCAACCTTTATAATGTTATTTAAATCA
>DQTU01000174.1 GCA_015662615.1 Campylobacterales bacterium
ATTAGTACAGGGTATGATTATAATGATACAACTGATGAAACAACTCTAAATTTTGTAAAATTTTATTCATTAACACTTAATGGTACAGTTTCTGGATATTGCATGAGTGGTACAGTTGCTGTGCCTACCTATGTAGAGAATAATAGTTTAGAAAATGAAAACTTTTTTGATGATGAAGAAGAGAGTTTTAACAATAGTAAAATGACTCCAAAAGTAGTAACATTTACAGGAAACATTGCAAAAACTGCTACAACTGCCAGTTTAACTGGTACTTTAAGTGTTGATTGGTTAAACGCAGCTACTATGAATTTGACTGATGCTTCAAATGATGAGCCAAGTGTTGATGTATCATTTAATGGTACGCTTCAAATGCCAGCGCGTCCAGAGATGGTGGTAAATCTTGGATATACAAATTCAAACAATCATTTTACATTCTCTTATAGTTATGATGCAACAGTGATTAACGGTATTGCTGATTTCGATGAAGAGATGCAAAATGGTACAATTGTCTTAACAAACCATTTAGGATTAGAAGCAACCATTAAACAACTAAATGGAGAAACTGTTTATGGTCCGCAAAGCAGTGTTAAAAAAGGTGGAAAAGTGATAGGAGAGCTTCAACGAAGAGAAGATGTTCCTGTAATCAAATATATTGATGGTACATTTGAATCACTTCCATAGTATAAAATATTTGCCAGCCATTTTGGTTGGCAAATTACTTCTTATAAGCACTTCCCATGCAGGGGTTGTACAATTTTTTGACCCCTCTCAAATCCCTCAGAATCAAACTATCAAAGCCGAATATAAAACATTTTTAGCAAATAATCCGATGCCGATAAAAGAGTTTTTAAAGGATTGGGATGGAGATTACACTCCTAAAAATGGTCAAAATATTGCTCTGTTAGACTCTCGATTTGATTTGGGTGGTGGTGTTGGGAAGCACTATTATCTAGGTTATTTTTACCAATATGATTTGTTTATAGACACTGTTAAAGACTTTACTGATCTGTTTTATGCGGTTAAAAATAAAAATGATTTAGAAGTTGCTAGGGAGTATGCACTTGATTTGGATATCAAAGGAATCAAGCAACATGGTTTAATGTTTTCAGGATATGGAAGCATGTTTGAAAATGATGATTATTCTATCGCTTTTGGAGGGGCACTCTATCTCTCTTATGGTTTAGAGATGCAAAATGGTTTTATAGATGGAAAGGCACAATCAATTAATACCAAAGATTATGATATTGATGCAAGTTCATCGTACTATTATACACATAATTATCTCTATGATTTAGATGTTACTTCTACTCATGGATATGGGTACGGCTCACATGTAGGGTTATATTTTAAAGATAAAAAGCACAATTTTCAAATCAAGTTTTTAGTGAATGATTTAGTGAGTAAAATGTATTGGAAAGACCTTCCTTTTAGTAAAATCTTGCTCAAAACTGAGAACAAAAGCCATGATGAAAATGGATATGTAAAATACGCACCGACGATTAGTGGGCTAGAACAGTATAGAGATTATACGCAAACATTGACAGCAAAATATAAACTAGAAGGCAGTGTTGTTTTAGATGATAGTACAATATTTGGGGGTATTGATCTCATGCATGGTGAAAACTTTCCCTATGTTAAAATTTCACATAAACTTGATGAGGTACAAACTATAGAACTGATGCATGAGAGTAGGTTTGGAAGTTTTGGTTTTGGATATGGATATAAAAACTTTAAGATAGCAATTATTGCTGATGCGTTTAGCGATGTTTCCTCTTTTGGACTCAGTAGTAGTTTCTTTTATAGATTTTAAATAAAATTATTTTTGCTATAATGTATAAAATAAAAAATAGTTTACTATTTAGGAGAACCTCTTGAAAAAATATTTTATAGTTTTAGCCATTTTTACACTCTTTTTTGGCTGTGGTCGTGTTGGTAGTGAAAGTGATAGTATTGAGACGTTTGGTACAAAGTCTGATGGTAAAAATGACTTTGATATCATACTAAAGAGTCAATATATACAAGATGGTAGTAGCTACATAAAACAAGGGCATTATAGTTTGCTGTTTAAGTATAGCGGCAATAGTACTAATTTAGATGGAGTGCTGTTTGAAAACGGTTCTAAATACTCTTCAAGTGAGTCGCGTGAGGCAAAAGTTGTTATTGATCCGAGCAGTAACTCAATAACAAATAATATATTGTTACTGTTGGATTTTTCAGGATCAATCATAAATGATTATAGCAGCCAGTTAAAAAAATCAGTCATATCTTTTATAGATGGAGTTGAAAAAAGTAAAGTTAAAATAGCCATTTATTACCTTAACTCTAAAAAGACAATAACTCCAATAGTTGCGGAACCTATGGATAGTGTTGGATTGAAAGTTACGATAGAAAACATTCTAAATGATTTGTATTTTAATAGAATAATTGAAGAAAATCTCATATCTACCAACCTATATGGTGCGACGATAGAAGCTACAGAAATTGCTTGTAAATGGGTAGGAGACTGTAGCAGTGATACTTTTTCTTCTGAACCTACATTAGATATAGACAATTTTGAG
>DQTU01000013.1 GCA_015662615.1 Campylobacterales bacterium
ATAAACCATATCACCTACTACAATTGCTTGTGAATATGGACCGATTGCCGCTGGTGCTTTGTCTGTTGTAATTGTTTTCATTTTGCTAAACCTTTCTATCTTAGAGTTGGCAAAATTATAACGAATTAAATATTATTTTAATGTTATTATTATATAATAAGGTTTTAAAGGAATAGGAGTTTACTATGAAAAAAATGATAAGTGCCGCAGCAATATGCTTATCCATGCTCACGAATGTACAAGCAGAAAGTTATATTGATTATGTGAGTGTAGGTTTGGCGATACAAACTTTACAAGATTCTAGCAATGAAGATTTAAGTCCACTTCTTAGTGATGAACGGGGTGTAGCAGTTGTTTTGACTGCAGGTAAAAATCTTTACGAAGATGTTGCACTTGAGTTTGAAGGAAGTGCTAGTGTTACAAAACCTGAATGGAGTTTTAGTGACGGAAGAAGTGATGAAGTTGATTTTTGGTCTTTAGGACTTTATGGAGTTTATATATGGAACCTTAACAACCTGAGCATTAAGCCAAGAATTGGTTTAGTTTATGAAAATATAAAATCAACAATTGATGGACTTCCTCTTATTGATAAAGCTGATATGATAATAAGTGGTGGTATTGGATTGACTTATGAATTTAATCATAACTATGCAATTTACTCTAATTTTACAAAATTTGAAGACGATATAAACCATCTTACATTCGGTGCAGAATACCGATTTTAATCTCAATATTTGGGCTTTTTTGCCCAAATATCTACACTAGTTTATTTTAACTTCCGCTTTTTTCTAAATCGTACAAATAATTTGTCGCTTCAACATATCCGTCAACACTTCCGCAGTCAAATCTTTGTCCCTTAAATTTATAAGCTAAGACCATTCCATTTTTAGCCAAGCTCATCAAAGCATCGGTAATTTGAAGTTCTCCATTTTTACCAAGCTTTGTATTTTTAATCACATCAAAAATATCTGGTGTAAGTATATATCTACCGATAATAGCAAGATTTGAAGGAGCCTCTTTTGGTTCTGGTTTCTCTACCATGTTTGAAATCATATACACACCCTCTTCTATCTCTTTACCATCAATTACACCATACTTATAAGTTTGATCTTCTGGGACTTCCATTATCGCTACGATTGAGCATTTATACTTTTCATAAAGCTTGACCATCTGCTCAAGAACTCCTGCACCTTCTTGGTTGATACACAGATCATCCGCCAAAACAACGGCAAAAGGCTCATCTCCGATAAGTGCATTTCCTTTTAAAATTGCATCACCCAAACCTTTCATCTCAATTTGTCGCGTGTAGGTAAAAGTACATTTTTTAATCAAACTTCGAATTTCTGTAAGAAGTGGCTCTTTTGAAGTATCTTTTATCTGATGCTCCAACTCATAAGAGATATCAAAATGATCTTCAATCGCCCTTTTCCCACGCCCTGTGATAATCGCCATTGTATTCATGCCAGCTTCAACAGCCTCTTCGACACCGTACTGAATAAGTGGTTTTGTTAAAATTGGTAACATCTCTTTTGGCATCGCCTTGGTTACTGGTAAAAATCTCGTTCCGTAGCCTGCAGCTGGAAATAGGCATTTTTTAATCATTTTTTTCCTTTGTCTGTTTTATCCATATCACTTGATAGGGTTCTATCTCTATAGTTTTATCTACTATTTTTTCATTTTTAATAAGATCGTATGCTCCATCACTCACAAAATCGGGAAGCATAAATATGAGTGCACTATCGGCAAAATTATGTATTGCTAAAATCTCCTCTTTTTTATCAGGGGAAACTCTTCTAATACAAAAAAGCGAATCATCGAGATCTAAAAAAGAGAACTCTGAATAAGGGTTAAACGCTTTCTCACATTTTCGAATTGATAAAAAATGTTTAAAATTTTGGTAGATCATCTCACGAAGATCTCCAACTTCACTTAATGCTTCTGTTAAAATATCATAATTTAACTTTTCTCTATTTATAGATCTTAAAACTCCTGTCCGTTTTACACCTTCAACATCACTCACAGAACCCACTAAAGAGTGAAAATAGACTCCAGGAACTCCAGGCATCGCCAAAGATACAGCTTGGCAAAGCATCATCTTTTTTACCCTTATTCTTCTATCTTCATTTGGATTAGAGATTATATCTATATAACTGGCATTTAATTCATAAGGAGTTTTTTGATTATCATTAGTTGAACGGTACGAAACAAAACCACCATGATTCTCAACACTTTGCACTAGATCATTTAACGCTTCATCACTTATAAGCCCTGAAACAGGTCTCACACCACATCCATCATGGCTGGCTGTAAAGTTAAAAAAGCAAACTTTATCACTCGGGAGTCTTAGTGAACTTGCCCATTTTGTCATCGCTTTACAATCAGCTTTTAAAATAGAGTGTGCAACAAGCGGAGGAAGGGCAAAGTTATAAACCATCTGTGCTTCATCTTCCCCACTTCCAAAATAGGAGATATTCTCATCATGTGGTACATTGGTTTCTGTGATGATGATAACTTCTGGAGCAATTTTATGAATTACCTCTCGCATCAACTGTATCAACTCATGCGTTTGTGGAAGATGGATACAATTTGTCCCTATCTCTTTCCAGACAAATGCAATCGCATCAAGTCTTATCAAAGTTGCACCTTTTTGGATATAAAAAAGGAGTGCATCCAAAACAGCGATTAAGACTTTATAGTTTGCAAAATTGAGATCAACTTGGTCTTTGGAGAATGTAGTCCAAATATAACGAGTTTTCAACTCTTCATCTTCAAACTCATGGACAAGAGGAAGCGTTCGTGGACGCACAACTTGTGAAAGGTCAACTGAAGGATCTACTTCTGTAAAAAAGTTTGCATATTTTTCATCATTTGCCAAAAAGCTTTTAAACCAAAAAGAGTATTGTGAGATGTGGTTGATCACACCATCAAACATAAGTCTATAATTTTCTCTTAATGACTCAATATCTTTCCACGAACCCATGCGAGGAGAAACATCTTTATAATCAATGACCGAAAATCCATCATCAGATGAGTAGGGATAAAAAGGCAAGATATGCACCGTATTGATAATCCCTTTGATATATTGGTCTAAAAAATGTTTCAGCGTTACCAAGGGTTCTTCACTAGGTTTTACAACTTGGTCTCCGTAAGTGATCAAGATAACATCTTTCTCACTCATTTCATAAGGAGATGATTTTATAAGGGCTTTATATCTCTCTTCTAACTTTTTAATCTTCTCTAGTGCACTTTTAGAATCTTCTTTGTCATAAAGCCTCTCTAATCTCTCAATCATTTTTATCCAACATAACAGCTTCTTTAAACTGATAAGTAAAATTTGGAAGAACAGAGCGAACTGCCGTCCAAGCTGAAAGTGCAGGAACACCCATCGGGTCTTCGTTGAAATCTTCATTTGCTAAACCCAAGGAGTCTGTAAACTCAACAATAGCAGCAATCTCTTTTTGTCTATCATAGACTAAACCATTTACTTCTGAAATAGAGCTGTATTGCGTTATCGCATGACGAGACTCTTCAAAGTAAGTTGCAAGCAAAGATTTAAACTTTGAGTTTGAAAAAACCACACCAGTTTGTGACATGATACGAAAGATCGTCTCTGCGATCTCTTTGGTCATCTTAGAGACACCACCAGCCGCCTCATTTCCTAAATCTTGATGTTTATGCTCGTAGGTTTCCATGATTTCTGATTGACAGATCCGTTTTTTTGAGGTGTTGTGATACACTTCACTAAGCGTTGAAACTTCAAGCCCCCATGTTGGAGAGATTCTAATACCCCTAGCCAAACTTCTCACAAATGCAAACTCACCCGAAAGTGCATACCGAAAACTTCCCATATAATCCAAATATCGACTCTTACCAAATACTTTTTCAAGCGACTTAAGTAACGGCGTATAAAATAGTCTTGTAGCCCGCCCATGAAGCTTATCGGTAACTCTAGAATAATACCCCTTGTTAAACTCAAAATCAAAAGCAGGATGGACTATCGGATAAAAAAGCCGTGCAGGAATTTCACGACTGTAATTGACAATATCACAGTCATGTAATGCCATAGCGTAAGCATGTTCATCGGAGAGAACATACCCTATCATCATCCAAACATTCAGCCCTTTTCCTCGAATATCTGTACTTTGAAAACCCGCCTCTTTTAGCTCATTTTTCAAAGCCATAACCCTTGGTCCATCATTCCAAATTACATCTACAGGTGTGGGAAGAGAGGACATAAGATTTTTTACATATTTAAATTGCTCCTCATTCGCACCGTCAAGTCCTAAAACAATTCGATAAAGGTAATTGACTTTTTTAAGCTCTTCAACAATTCCTTTCATCGCTGGCGTTTCAAATTCACTATAAAGAGCGGGCAATATAAGTACCATATTTCTACGCTTTGAAAGTTTTAAAAGTGCCTCTTCCATATCTTCAATACTTCGACTTCCAAGTCTTGGTATCGTTGTTATCACACCATTTTGAAAAAAATCAGACATCTCTTTTTCCCTTTATTATTATCATAATATCCATGACATTTGTTCCTGTTGCTCCGGTAACCAAAAGATTACCGCCTCGCTTTAGATAATGAAATGAATCATTGTTCTGCAAATATTCATCTATATCGTTATGATAAGAACTACTATCTACAACTCCACCTGCCGCAGCACTATTTCCATCAATTCCATCGCTACCCGCACTTAAAAATGTGATATTGGACATATTTTCAATGCGTTTTAAAACATGAAGGCAAAGCTCTTGATTTCTACCGCCTTTACCATTACCCATCACATCAACCGTACACTCTCCTCCAAAAAGAAGAACCTCAAAATCACTCTCTAAAACACTGTCAACAATCTCATCAGCAACTATTTTAACATCTCCTTGTAACGAATCGGTTACAATTTCACATGAGTATCCAAGGTTTACGGCATGTTCTTTTGCTGATTGTAATGCTATCTTATTACTAGCAGTTATCAGATGCTCGATATTTTCCGCTGGTTCTTTTGGACTCTCATGACATGCATATGGTATTTTATCAGATAACCCATATTGATGCAAAACCCTTTGAAAATCTTCACATGTTGAGCTGTCAAAATAAAGCGGAGCAGACCCAATAGCTTCCAAATCATCGCCAATCACATCACTGATGACTAGAACAATCCCTTTTGCTTCTGTTTCTCGTCCTAAACGCCCACCTTTTATCTGTGAGAGATGTTTACGAATGATATTAACCTCATCGATAGGTACACCATTTTGAAGCAGTAAATTAGTTGTTTCCATCAAATCTTCAAGACTTACTCCAACAGAAGGCAACTCTATCAAAGCTGAACTTCCCCCTGAAAGCAGATAGATAAAAAGTGCATCCTCTTTCAAAGCTCTGAATTTCTCAATCATAATTTTTGCAGCTTCTAAACTTTTTTGTGAGGGAATAGGATGTGAACTCTCAAAAACCTCAACCCTCTGTAAACTATTATCACTATAAGGAGAAACAACAAAACCATCAATGATATTTTCGCCAAAAAGCTTTTCCATCGCTTTTGCCATCTCAACAGCTGCTTTTCCAGAACCAAAGAGATGGATTTTATGGTGTGTTAAAGTTTTTAAATAGGTACTATTTTTAATAATATTATTTGGCATAACTGCCTCTATTGCAGCATTAAAAATTACTTCAATATCACTCATAAAAGTATCTTGTTTAACGCTTCATGCCAACCTAAACTTCCTTTAAATGGAGCTTTGATAAGATTTTCAAGCTCAAAATCTATATATCCTCCCTCATGGTGAGGAATTAACACAGGAATATCTACAACTTTTAACATGGCAACATCATTATAATTATCTCCTAAACCTATAGAAACTCTACCTTTGTAATGTTGTAAAGCAGACTGTACAGCCAAACCTTTATCTTGGTTTATCCCCACACAGTGATAAAAACGACCCCCTTTTAAAATCTTCATGCCATGACGCTCAGCTTCTATTTCAAGCTCAGTTAGTCTTCGCTCATCATGGATTAAAAAAGGTTCTGAAAAATCTCTATTTTGTGCACATTGGGCTTGGGAATAGGTGAAAAGCGTATACTCCATGATATCCGATATTTTCATATTTGAAAAAGATAAGATCTGAAATTCCTCAACTTTGCTGTCCATAAACTCTTTAATCTGATGATGTTGAAGTCCCAACTGCTCTATTGTGCCGTCAGGATAATAGATAGCCGCACCATTTTCCACGATAAAAGGTGCTTTTATATCCATCTGAGATTGTAGTATTTCACACTCATTTTTAGTTTTACTTGTGGTGAAAATAAGCGGTATATTATTTTCTTTGATATACGCTAAAGTAGGTTTTGCTTCGTCAAAACTGTAATCTTCATGCTTTAACAAAGAGCCGTCAAGGTCGGTGAAGATCACATATTTTTGATTCAAGCTTCAAACTTCTTTTTAAGGATTACCTTTCCAAGTTCCACGCCTGGTTGGTCATAAGTATTTACACGAAGAAGATTCCCTACAAGTGATGTCAATAACTCATAATAGAAGATCATATAACCCGCACTTTTCTCATCCAATTTCTCAATCTCTATCGTATCTACTGAAATATTTTGATCGATAATACTCTGCATCGTAGCATCACATTGCGCGTTGATAAGTTCTGTAAATGAGTGGTTATTGATAAAGTCATTTTTTTCAAGATAAGGCAGTGAAATATCAGGGATGAGTATATCATTTTCAAACTTTTTAACTTTGATCATCGTAACACTCTTATCCCCTGCCCCTTCAATGATAAGTTGCAAAAAGGAGTGTTGGTCAACTGAACCGATAATTCCAATCGGCGTTAATCCTACTTTTGTACCATCGATATTCACTTTTCCAAGACTCTCGCCCCAAAGCTGAACATACCAATCATTAAAGTATTTAAACGCAGTTGAGTATGAAAACAGTACATTGATAGGAATCTCTTCAGCTTTTGTCGCATAAAAATATGCTTTTTTACAAAGTGTATCTTCATTCCTTGCAAAAAACGACTCTTTTAACACCCCAGCACCCTCCATTAACTTTGCAATATCATATCCCAAGATATGAAGCGGTAAAAGCCCAACAGCAGTAAAAACTGAAAATCTTCCACCCACATTTAGAGGTATATAAAATCGCTTCACTCCAAAATCTTCACCAAATTTATCTAATGGCGAATTCTCATCCGTAATAAACACAAAATGCTCTTTAAAAGCATCACTCTCTAATGAAATATTAAAAGTCAGCAAAATAAACTTTAGATGGGAAGTCGTCTCGATAGTCCCACCAGATTTTGAAATCACTATAAAAAAAGTCTCTTCAAAGATAAGGTTTTTAAAATTTTGAACAATTTCATTGGGGTCAACATTTTCAAAATAGAGTAGATTTATATCATTTCTATTGTCACCATGTTCGAGCAATGCATCAATCGCTTTTGTTCCCAAAGAGGAACCACCAATCCCAAGAACGGCGATATTTTTAATCCCTCTTTTCTCAAAATCATACTCCGCACAAAATGCTTTTATATTTTCCACATCATTGACCTCTGGCAGATCATAATAACCAACATTTCCCCCACTAGCCTCTTGCAATAGTGCATCATAAAGCCCGTTTATATCATCTTCATGCGTTTGGTCTTCAAATAAGAGCTTACTTTCTATCATTTTATTTCCTTTGAGAAATTTTCTATCAAGTGTGTAAAGACTTTTTCTAGATCTTTCACTTCTTTTACTGTTGTTCTCTCATTGGGTGCGTGGATCGTGTCATTTATCACTCCAAACTCCACCGTATCTACACCATACTCTCCAAAAAACCGAGCGTCGCTTGTTCCACCTGCTGTTGAGAGCTTTGTTTCAACTCCCGTAACCTCTTTTATCGACTCGGCGATATGCGTCACAATTTTTGAGTTGTGATTGGTCACAAAAGGTTTTGCAGTCTGGTTTAACACAAGCGTATAATCCATCTCTTTAAAGTATTTATGCACAAACTCTTCTACTGTTTTTTTATCTGTTTTTGTAGAGTTTCGAACATTGAACATCATTTTGAGTTTTCCAGGAGTCACATTGGTTACTTCCATGCCCGCTCTGATATCGGTGATGACAAATTGACTCGGTGCAAAACTATCATCACCGTTATCCAAATTTACCCCTGCCATGTAGGGAAGCACACCTGCAACTTTATGGATAGGGTTTTTGGACTTTTCAGGGTAAGCAGCATGCCCTTGTATTCCTATCTTTTCGATAACACCATTGATAGAACCACGCCTACCAATTTTGATAGCATCTCCAAAAACAGTCTCACATGTCGGCTCTGCCACCACGGCAAAATCAGGTAAGAAATTCTCATTTTTCAAAATCTCCAAAACCTTAACCGTACCATTTTTCGCATCACCCTCTTCGTCACTTGTCAAAAGAATCGAAAGTGTGCCGTTAAAATCTTTAGCGTTAAGCGTTGCATTTAAAAAAGCAGCCACGCCACTTTTCATATCTTGCGTCCCACGAGCGATGATCTCATCTCCAACTCGTGTTGGTTCAAAAGGGTCACTACTCCAACCATCTCCAGGAGGAACTACATCGATATGACCTGCAAAACAGAGATGAGCACCTGAACCAAATCTCTTCACTAATAAAAGGTTTTTAACCTCATCAATATCAATTCTTCGAACCTCAAACCCAGCCATGTGACGCTCTATAAAATCAAAAGCACCATCATCATCGGGTGTAATAGACTTAAAAGAGAGTAACTTTTCAAATAGTGCTATGATTTCCATAAGTCCTACTTACCAGTTGGGCTCTCATAAAAGATATATGAAGTTGAATAATCACTAAATTCAAAATAGACTCTTTTTTCATCTTTGTTAGCAATACCATCAAGATTTGTATCAAGAACACCATATCCATAACGATAAGGACGATTTGTATCTCCACTGGTACTCACAGCCGTTGAAAGTTTATCGATCTTCATAAATCGTTTTACCAATTTATCTCCAGCATAAACCTCTAAAACACCATCTGTTCCCGTCCAGTTTTGAATCGCACGACCCAATTTGTTTTGCGTCTCCTGTGTACATCCACTCATCATTAAAAGTGCCAAAATAGAAATAGCCATATAAATTTTCTTCATCATTTCTCCTTCGTAATTAAATTATCTGCATTTTACCAAAACTTATCACAGATTATACAATAGACATTGAAATATGCTTTGCATTAGAAATCTTAGGACAAATTTGAGCTTAGCTTCTAGCTAGGCGATGATTTTTCCTAAGATTTATGATGCAAATGACAAATGCTAGATGCAATGATCTATCGTATAATCTGTGATTAATATCGTCAATTTTTATAATATTTTAAATATGATATCCCTATGAAACATTTATACATTACTGATTTAGACAAAACACTCCTTCGCTCAGACCTTACGATTTCTAATTTTACGAAACAAGTTTGGAATTCCCTTGCAAAAAATGGTATGAAACTTACCATTGCAACGGCAAGAAGTGGACCAAAAAGTTTGGAGTTACTTAGAGAACTTCATCTAAACCATCCATTAATTGTCATGGATGGTGCTATGATCATCTCAAATAAGGGAGAGATACTACTCTCAAATGCCATAGATGAACAAACTACTCAAGAGGCATTGCAAATAGGAAGAGAACATAAGATAGAGCCTTTTGTCATTGGTATAGACCATGAGGGGATTGAGCGATTTCGATTTTCAAAAAACCTTAACCCTTTACAACAAGAGCTTATTAACGAATATAAAACAGATAAAAGATTACAACTCCAAACCAAACTCAATCCTCTAAAAGAGAATGTCAAAACTGTCTATATCGGGAAAGAAGAGCCATTAACAGCTCTAAAAAATGAATTTGAAGATACATTTGGTAAAAATATTGAGATAAAATTTTCCAAAGACCCTTATCTTGATGGGTACTTTTTAACACTGTTGCACCCAAAAGGTGATAAGGCACATGCATTGAAAGCCTTACATGCCATGGAGGGTTTTGAAAATCATAAAACAACTGTTTTTGGGGATAGTCATAATGATATGGGGATGTTTGAAATGGCTGATAACAAAATAGCTGTTTTCAATGCGATTGATGAACTCAAAGAGATTGCAACCGAAATTTTACCTCATACCAATGATGAAGATGCGGTTGCAAAGTATCTGCAACAACTTATATCCAATTTAATCCAATAAATGCTACTCTCCGTAAATGAAAGAAATCCTACTAGTTGCAATAAATTCACGATATACACATACTGCCATCGGTCTTAGATACCTTTACGCAAATTTAAAAGAGCTTCAAGATAAAGCTAAAATATTAGAATTTGTCATAGGCGAACAAGTTCAAACTTTGGCAGAAAAAATTTTACTCCATAAGCCTAAGATTATAGGAATTGGAACTTACATTTGGAATGTTGAAGATGTAAGAGATCTTATCGAAGTGATCAAAAAAGTTTCTCCCGAAACAAAGATAATACTTGGAGGTCCAGAGGCGAGTCATCAGCCGTTTCGTGTCAATTTTGATAAAGCTGATTTTATTATCCAAGGAGAGGGGGAAATAAGCTTTTATGAACTCTGTCGTGATCTACTTGATGGTAAAGAGTCAGAGACAAAAATCATAAAAGCAAAAATGCCAGAGCTAAAAGCGTTAGAACTTCCTTATAAATACTACAATGACCTAGATGTAAAACATCGTTACATGTATGTAGAAGCGAGCCGTGGATGTCCATTTGAGTGTGAATTTTGCCTTTCGGCCATTGATGAAAAAGTACGACAGTTTGACATGGATACACTTTTAGAGGAGTTTGAGTTTTTATGGCAAAAGGGTGCAAGAAATTTTAAATTTATTGATAGAACTTTTAATATAAATATTAAATATGCAAATCTCCTGATGGATTTTTTCCTAAAAAAAGACGAACAGTACTCTCTTCACTTTGAAGTGATACCTGACCATTTTCCAGAAGCATTAAAAGAGAGAATTATACAATTCCCTCCCACTACTTTGCAGCTAGAAATCGGCATCCAAACCTTAAACCCTGAAATCTTAGACAATATAAATCGAAGAATGAACTTAAACAAAGTTAAGAGAAATATCACATTTTTGGAAAACGAAACAAATGCCCATCTCCATGTTGACCTCATAGTAGGACTTCCCGGCGAATCACAAGAGAGTTTTGCTAAAAATCTAAACCGACTCAAAAGTATGACAAACTCAGAAATCCAGATCGGAATACTCAAAAAACTATCAGGCACAACCCTGCACCGCCATGATATAAAATACGGTATGGTCTATAGCGATAAACCCCCATATGATATCTTGAAAAATGACCATTTGAGTTTTGAGATGATTCAAAAGATGAAACGATTTGCACGGTTTTGGGATTTGGCGTATAACAGTGGTAATTTTAAAAATACCGTTGAACATATATTTGGAGATGATGTGTTTGCTGGTTTTTATGATTTTAGTGAGTGGATCTATACGCAAACTGAGTCTACATGGCAAATATCTCTAAACCGTCTAAGTGAGCTTGTTTTTAACTACTTAACTGAATATAAAAAATTTGACAAAGCAATGATCGCAGACTCTGTTTTATCAGATATTATAAAAGTTAATGGTCGTAAAATTCCTGAATGCATAAGAGAACATCTTACACACATACCAGATTTACGAAGAAGCAAACTTACTAAACACAATAAAAGACAGGTTTTACGAACTTGAGGTTAATAATACTTTCATTATTATTACTATATAATAAAAAGTTATGAAAGCACTTAATATCAATGACCTTACAGGTTCAATAGATTTTTTTAAAACACTAGATACTAATCTGCTTGCAGACATGCTCTCACACTCCTCTATACACAATTTTTACCAAGGTCAAATTCTCTTTTTTGAAGAAGATAATCTTGAAAAGGTTTATTATTTGATTGATGGTTCAGTCAAGTTTTACAAAGTAGATAGATTTGACAATGAAGTTTTTCTCTATAAGCTTTTTGGACCTAAACTCATCTTTGATCTCTCAAAATTTGGAAACAAGTCTATCATCCGCTGTTTTGCAAATGCAGAGTTTGATGAAGATAGCACAATTTTAGCAATTGATAATACATGGTTTGAAAAGCACTATCTAGAAAACGAAGGTTTGATGCATAATGTCATGAAAGAGTCTTTTTCGATGATAGCACAACTTCAATGTATCATAAATCGTGATGTTGTTTTTGATGGTACCGCAAAAGTGGCGCATTTTTTAGCAACGGATCTTCATACTTATAACCGACTCAAAAAACATGAAATTGCGTACATGCTTCATATTCAACCCGAAACGCTATCAAGAATCGTTAAGAAACTAGCAAGAAATGAGATTATAACTACCGATAAAAACAGTATTACCATCCATAGTATAGATCGTTTAAAGGAAATTTATGAGTAAAGTACCAGCAACCTCAAAACTCGTCAACAAAGTAAAAATTATTGGTGGTCTTTTATCCTTAGTTATTTTTGTGATTATATTGCTTGGTATTATCATGAGTAAAAAGGCTGAAAGAGACTCTTTTGTAATTAATATCGCTGGAAAAGAACGAATGCTATCACAAAGAATTACCAAAGATATTTACTTTATTAAAGCTAAAGATTCTTTTGACTTTGTTGATCTAGATAGAAGTATTGCAGAATTTAATTTTTATCTCAATAGTTTACAAAAGGGAGATAAAAACCTCAACATTTCCCCACCACCTACTATGGAAATTGCACAAAAGCTTATAGAAGTTTCAAATATTTGGAAACCTTTCCCCATAATTGTTGAAGCTCTAAAATCAAATATCATACAAATTAAAAAAGATAAAGATCTTTACATGGAACATTTAAACACATTACTGGATTTTTCAGACAAAATAGTTTCACAAATGGTAATAGATCAACTCCCCCACCGTTATGTTAATATTTCAGGAAGACAGAGGATGTTATCACAACGAATGACACTTTACTTTGATAGATATTTAAAAACAAGCAATGAAAATGACTATTTTCAATTTAACAATGCCCAAAAACTTTATGATGTTACTATTAAAAATTTTCTACATGACAAAATGATCCTACAAAAATCAGAGCTTTTAAAACTTATAGAAGAGAATCATATATTTTGGAAAGGATATCAAGAGTTTATCAATACCATGATGGATAAAGAGAAAGAGATAAATGAGTACATAACCTATATCCAAGAGAATAATATAAACCTTTTAAACACCATGGATGAAGCTGTTTGGCTCTATACAGATAACTCCGAAAGCAAAATTAACTTTTTGAAAAACTTTCAATATAGTGCAGGTATTGTTGCACTGCTCTTTATGCTTTATTCTTATCTACTTACCAAAGATCTAGAGACACACTTAAACATGTTTGTTCAAAAAGTAAAAAACTTAGCCTCTTCAGAAATTACTAACCAACAAGATATGCATATCGATTTTGCCTGTGAAGCTGAACTTAAAGAGGCATCATCACATATCAACACATTTACAAGAAAAGTCAACCTAGCCATGGAGCGTTCAGAAGATGCTATCAAAAAAACTGAAGATGCCATACTACAACTTCAAGAGATCTCACAAGAAGTTGACAACGCATTAATGGACAGTAAGATTGATGATATACAGAAAAAAAGTCTCAACAAAAATCTTGACAATACAGAAGATATCGCTATCGAATCTACAGAAAACTTACTCCATGTATCAAAGCTTCTAAAAAAATTACAGGCAAATTTAGGTAACATATCGCAAACATACAATGATGGCATTGAAAATAACACGAAAAAGAAGCATAATGAGACCTCTGCACAATAACAAGACCCATAATATCAATAGGCTTTCTATAGGCAAGGCAAACTTTTGCAGTACTAACTGGTTAATTCAAGAAAGTTTAACGAAGTATATAGGAAGCCTATTGATACCCGTAGGGAAACTTAGTTTTGGGCAATCTTCAATATATAGATTTTCTCAGATTAACCAGTTAGTCTTTCAAAAATTATATATTAAATCTCACCCAAAACTAAGCTTTTATGGGTGTTGCTATTGTGCAGAGGTCTCATAATGGATAGAATCAAAGATATACCGCTATTTTCAAAATTAAGTGATAAAAACCTCCAAAATTTAGAAAATATATCACATTTCAAGAACTACAACGCAGATGAGATCGTCTTTTATGAGGGAGACCATCCTGGCACGCTTTATATACTCACCGAAGGGGTTTTAAGACTTTATAAGACAGATGCGAAGGGAAATGAACTCTATATACACCAATTTACTCCTACGGGTATGGTTGGAGAACTTGCATGTTTTGAAAACATAAACTATCCTGCGACTGCTAGGTTTATCACAAAAGGGCAAATCCTAAAAATTGATTTTAAAAGACTTGAAAAAGATTTTTTTCAAAATCCAGAAGTTTGCATGGAAATTATCAAATCTTTAACAAAAAAAGTTAAAATTCTCTCCAATGTAATTCATAAAGAGATGATATTAACCTCCGAAGCAAAAGTAGCAAAAATCATTGTCGAACATAGAGATCTTTTTGAAACACATAAAAACACACAAATTGCCTCTATTTTAAATGTAACACCTGAAACTCTCTCTCGTATCCTTACGCGTTTTAAAAAAGCTAACCTTATTTCTATAGAAAAACACCACCATATCAATATTATTGATATTCAAAAATTGACTATATTTTTTGAATAACTTCTTATAATTAATCTTTATTTAAGTCCAAATTGACACAGGTCAAAGATAATTAGATTTAAATATCTTATAATTCTCCTGTAAAGTCAAAAGGAGAGCTGATGGAAGAAATTTTGGTAATAAGACCGGAGATTCCGCTAGAGGACTTTTTGACTGTATTTGTTTCAGGTGCTCTTGTGATTATTTTTGGAGCTGCTTATGTCGGTGTCTTTACACTTGTAAAGATTAAAAAGCTTAAAAATTACTATATGTCTGTTGCATATATGTTTTGGGGCTTACTTACTTACTGTTTATATCTTCTAAGTGATCTTATCGGTAGTGAACCTTTTACACAAAAGGCTTTGATGGTGGCGATGGTTGCATATTTCATCTTTCCTCATTTTATTTACTACCTAATGGACAAGACACATGAAGCATATGAGCATTAAAACAACATTTTTAAGGAGGTAGATATGGAAGAAAGACCAACATCTGTCTGGGGCAGTAGTGACTTCTGGCAGCGTTCAGCTGCATGGGTTACTGGTTTTGCTGCGATACTACTTATTTGGCTTACGTTTGATACGGGAGCACAAATTGCGATGGGATCTGATGAGGATCTTAAAAGCGGTGTTACTAAAAGGGTTCCAGCCCCAACAGTAATCAACTATAAAATTACTTATGAGATGAGTGACACAAGAGGTCATGAAGTTCCAGTAATTGGAGAGAAAGAGCCATTTTTTGGTAAAGAGCATAGTGTTGAAGAAGCAAGAGCTTTATTACACCTTGGTAAACTTACTTCTCAATCAAAAAACTGTATGAACTGTCATACTCTTCTAGGAAATGGTGCATATTATGCTCCTGATCTCACAAAAGCTTGGTTAGATCCTGCATGGAGTGAAAGTGGTCCTTATCTTGGTATGACAGGGAAAAGCACTAGAGAAGAAGCAATGGCTGAATTTTTAATGCACCCTTCAACTTATCCTACGCACTCTAGAATGATGCCAGAACTTGGTATTACAGAAGACGAGGCTAAAGGCTTAGTTGCATTTTTAAAACATATGAGTTCAATTGATACTAATGGTTTCCCAAGAAACTTTGGTAGAATGCAAGGAGCAATCCATGGTAAATAGTATAGAAAATAACACATTTACTTATGAATCAGAAAAATTGGGAATGATGTACTTTAGAGTTGCTATCATCCTATTTGGTGCTCAACTTTTAATGGGTCTTATCGCTGCAGTACAATTTTTATATCCTAGCTTTTTGTTTGAAATTTTTGATTTTTCTGTAGCTAGAATGGTGCATATCAATGCATTAGTTGTATGGATGCTTTATGGAATGATTGGTGCAACTTATCTTCTGATGCCAAGTGAAACAGGTATTGAAACAGTTGGTGTTGGTATCGGAAAACTTCTATTTTGGGTTTTAACTGTTGCTATTACTGTTGTGATTCTTGTTTATATCTTTGTTCAAGTAGGTGCAGGTACAGAAGCGAGTATTTGGCTAATTCACGAAGGTAGAGAGTATATCGAAGCTCCAAGATGGGCTGATATCGGTATCGTTGTTGTTGTTGTTGGATTTATCATTAGTGTGTATGCAACGGCTATCAAAGGTAGACGAACAGGTATTATGACAGTTATGATGGCTAACCTTTTAGCTCTTGGTGGTCTATATGTAACTGGTATGCTTTATACTGATAACATCTCAGTTGATCAATTCTGGTGGTGGTGGATTATACATCTTTGGGTTGAAGCTACATGGGAAGTTTATGTTGCTACTGTTGCTGCTTGGGCATTGATTCAAATCATTGGTGCAAAAAGACAAATTGTTGAGATGTGGTTATGGATTGAAGTAGCAATGCTATTTGGTTCAGGAATTTTAGGTCTTGGGCATCACTACTTTTGGATCGGTACTCCTGAGTACTGGTGGGAAATCGGTGCACTATTTTCAGCACTAGAGCCTGTTCCATTGGTTGCAATGCTAGTACATGTTATCTATGACTGGGGTAAACAAACAGGAGCTGCTGGTGGTAAGCAAGTTCTTACAAATACACCTGCTTTTGCTTGGATTATTGCTAATGGTTTTGGTAACTTTTTAGGTGCTGGTGTTTGGGGATTTTTCTATACATTGCCACAAGTAAATATCTATACACATGGAACTCAATTTACTAGTTCGCATGGTCACTTTGCATTCTGGGGAGCTTATGCTACGATTCTTATCGCAATGTTCTATATGGGACTACAGCGTGCAAATGGTATAAAAGTTATGAAAATGACAAGAAATGCAAAATTGGCGATAACTCTTCTTCACATTGGTATGTTAGGAATGGTTGTAGCACTTCTTATCTCTGGGTATGGTCAAGTACTAATCGAAAGAGCACAATTTGGTGCAACATGGGAAGGTTTCTTTATCTCTCAAGATGCAGTTTGGTTTGTTCAAGGTATAGCTTGGAGAGCAGTGATGGGGGTTGTTATGCTAGTTGGTTTTGTATATCTAATGATAGATATGCTCACAATTGCTAGAAGTGATAGAAACATAACATAAAGGTGGCGAAAGCTTAGTATATATTGGGGATTTGCCCCAATATAAAAAATTATAAGGAGAGACAATGTTTGAACCATTTGCAGATGTAGTACCCAGCTTTTTTGGGACACTAAATCAATTTCCAATGCTTTTAACAATTGTGTTGCATACGATTATTGTAATCCCAATGTTTTTCATCTATAAAAGTGAAAAGAAAAAGTTAAATAATTGATTATAATATATTGTTTATGTTATAATTAAGTGTGAAAAAGTG
>DQTU01000104.1 GCA_015662615.1 Campylobacterales bacterium
AAAAGAAGTTGTGCCACAACCGTTGATGCTACAGTGTCATTTACTTCACCACTTAACATAATAATTCTATCTTTTAAAAGTCGTGAAAAGATGTCATAACTTCTCTCTCCACGACCTGTTTTTTCTACTACTATTGGCACATAACTCATTAAAATCCTTTACTTTTCGTCAAATAATTTTTTAAATAATTTATCTTCAACTATTGCCATTTTTACTGCTGGCAACAGACCTTTCTCTTCATATTGTTTTATGTAAGCTTGAGGATCTTGTCCTGACTGCAACGCTTCATAATAAATCGTTTGCATCACTTCTTGATCGTCAACTGCGATCTCTTCTTGTTTTGCTAACTCATCTACAATAAAAGTAAGTTTTACGCTATCACTAGCATCAGCTCTATACTCTTCTCTCTTCTCTTTTGCTGCATCTGCATCCGTAGAATATTTTTTAACATCCTCTTCATTAAATGCATTAAATGCATTTCTAAAAGCCATATCAATCTCTTGCTCTACTATGTTTAAAGGTAGATCAATATTGTACTTTTTTACTAACGCTTCAACAAAACTTGGTTTTGTCTCTTCTTGGTAAAGTTTAGCAAGTTTCTCAGCTGTAATCTGCTCTTTTACTTTAGTTTCGAGTAACTCTTTAGTCGGTGCTTCCTCTTCTGGAAGGAATTTCTTTAAAGTCTCTTCATCTAAATCGGTAGGAATCACTTTTTCTTGAATTTCAAGTAGTGTTACTTTAAAAACACTCTCTTTACCTGCAAGATCTTTTGATTGGTATTCCTCTGGAAAAGTAACTGTGATCTCTTTCTCTTCATCAGGTTTCATTCCAACCATTTGATCTTCAAAACCTGGAATAAAGTTTCCACTTCCAATCTCAAGGGTATATGCTTTTGCACTTCCACCTTGGAATGCATCACCATCAATAAAACCTTCAAAATCCATTAATGCAAAATCACCTTCTTTTATAGCTCTTTTTTTTTCAACTTTTTGAAATGTTGCATTAGATTTTAGCATCTCATTTAGACGCTCTTCAACCTCTTTTTCTTCTACTTCTGGCTTTTTGATCTCAGGAATTAACTCTTTATAACCTTCGATCTTGATTTCAGGTCTAGTAGAAATTGAAATTTCAGCATCAATATTTCCATCTTTTTCTTCAAACTTCTTTACAGCCGGCTCACCAATAACTGCACTTACATCTAACTTGAGATCTGCAATACCTTTCTCATAAACTTCTCTAAGTGCATCATTTTTAGCATCTTCAGTAAGTTTGCTACCATATCGTGCCTTGACAACATGAGCTGGAACTTTTCCTTTTCTAAAACCATCGATTTTCATATCTTTGGCCGCTGCATTTGCAAGAACTGTCTCTTTTTGCTCAATAAACTCTTTAGAAATCGTAGCCGTAATTGTGCTATTTGCGCTATCGATTTTCTCTGTTTTAATATTCATACCTTATACCCTTACGATTAAAATTGTCGCCGATTGTATCTAAATTTTGCTTTTTCCTAAATAAAGTATGTTAATATGCGAAAAACCCATACAAGGAAAATTATGAAAACATACATTTTTTTAACTATTTTAGCTCTTTTAACAACAGGCTGTATCCCAAAATATGTAGACCAAAAACCAAGTCAACCAATTACCAAAACACCCAAAGTGTCTTTACCTTTACAGCCAGAGGTTATCACCCTGAAAGCGCCTGTTGTAGAGGAAATCATAGAAGAACAGAAAAAATCAACAAGTTATAAAGTAACTATGAAAACTAAAAAGTTTGCCTTTTCCGATACAGGATTTTTAGTAAAATATGAAAATTCAATGCATTTAAATGTACTTGCTATGGGGAAATCCGTTTTAGATCTTAAAATTAAAAAAAATGAGGATGATATCTGTGTCGGTAGTTTGTGTAATACCAAACATGGCTTTAACCAAAGCTTTTTAGTAGGAAGTTATCCAGATAGTTTTATAGAAAATGTACTTCAAAGAAAGCCTATATTTGGCGCTAAGCATCTCACAAAAACTTCAACAGGTTTTGTTCAACAAATCATCTGTGATAGGTATGGTATTAAATATCAAGTCACAAATAAAGGTGTTTATTTTAAAGATAGAAAAAATAATATTTTAATTAAATTGAAAGAGTTAAATTAATGAAATATATAGGGGCGCATGTTAGTGCAAGCGGGGGAGTATTTAACGCACCATTAAATGCAAAAGCGATAGGGGCAAAAGCGTTTGCACTTTTTACAAAAAATCAGAGACAATGGAAAGCCAAACCACTTGATAGTGAAACGATTGATCTTTTTAAGAAAAACTTAGAATTAGCAGAGATTTTGCCAAAACATGTACTTCCACATGACAGTTACCTCATCAACCTTGGACACCCTGAAAAAGAGAAACGTCAAAAGTCACTAGATGCATTTATTGACGAAGTGCAAAGATGTGAACAGTTGGGCTTAGATAGATTAAACTACCATCCGGGAAGTCATCTCAAAAAGATAAGTACAGAACAATGTTTAGAGTTTATCTCACAGAGCATGAATGAGACACTACGGCAAACAAAAGATGTAATTTTAGTCATTGAAAACACCGCAGGGCAGGGAAGTAATCTTGGATTTGATTTTGCGCATCTTGGATACTTGATAGACAATTCCATTGATAAAAGCAGAGTAGGAGTTTGCATCGATACCTGCCACATGTTTACTGCCGGATACGATATCAGAACTCGTGATACTTACGATAAAACGTGGAACGAATTTGATAAAATTATCGGATTTGAGTATCTTAAGGGTATGCATATAAACGATTCAAAACCAGAACTTGGCTCTCATGTAGATCGTCATGATAGTCTTGGCAAGGGCAAAATTGGACTAGATTCTTTTAGATTTTTGATGAATGATGATAGGATCGATGATATTCCAATGGTTTTGGAGACTATTGATAGTGATATTTGGGCTGAGGAAATCAAGCTTTTATATAGTTTTGTAGAGTAAAGATAGGCATTATACCTATCTTTGATTCTCCTTAGTCATCCTCTCCTTGCTCTTCTAATATATAATTTTCTGCATCGTTAAAATCTTTAAAGAGCTTAAGTGTCTCTCTACCATGGCGATATAATTCTATATATTTATCTTCTTCACCCTTGTAAATCAAAACAAATTTCTCATCTCCATCTGTAACAATAATACTATTATCTTTAATGGTAAGTTGTGACTCTTCATCATCATTGATAATTGCTGTAGTTGCATCTTCATTGATCTCAATCTTAGTTATTTCATAAGTAACTTGATAGGTCACGCCAAAAGTAAATCTTTCTGGTCGTATCATCTCAACTTCATAGAAAATTTTTCCAGCTATGAGTGATTTTAAATCCAAAGTAGCTACATCATCATGTTCTGCATCTTCTTGATTTTTGTTAAGTTCTGACTGTTTTTTGAATTCTAAAATTCTTTTGTAAAGTTCCAGAAGATCTTGGTTAGCATCTTTTTTTAATTCGTCAGCTTTGCTCAACAGTACACCTGCCCTAACATCATTTTGATAAACAGCTTTTAATCTGTTAACAAGATCCGGAGTTGGTTCAATTCCAATTTCTTTAAGATCAAGCTCAATATATTTTTTTAACCAATCGAAATCATTTTTAAATCTATCATCATTATCTTCGAGAAATACAAAGCCTGTGATAAAGTCATCTTGTTGATTTTGTACATCTTCTTCAATCTGCGCAAATGCATCTTCTGTAATAGCTGCAATTTTCTCAAGCTGATCTTCATCTTGCTCAAAACCATCAAATGCACTGTCAATATTTCGTGTAATTGCATCTGTAAGCGCTAACATTGAGTCATGGTCATGGTTTTGAAACATATTTTTAAACTTATCTTTTTCTGCCGCTTTTCGAAAAAGCTTATCCAACCCTTTTTCTCCATCAAGATCATCTAATCCATCAGCAAGTGCCTCATAAATCTCTTCGATTTTATCCTTTCTCTCACTCTCATCTATATCCGCTGCAAACATCAATGCTTCAATTGATTTTTGTACTTGGAGTGCTTTTCTTAT
>DQTU01000081.1 GCA_015662615.1 Campylobacterales bacterium
GTATAGATATAGTTTTGAATCTCATCTAAACACCGTGCAATCGTCTCCTGATGTGCCTTCATCTCACTCTCAATCATATTCATCATGATAACTGTGCCTTTTGTATAATTTTTGTCGTAGATTTTCCTTCTACAAACTGAACTAGTCTTGTCTCTTTAGCGATATCACTCCCGACAACTTCTTTGCCTTCATAGTCTCCACCTTTGACCAAGATATCAGGCCGAACAAGTTTTATAAGTTCATATGGCGTATCTTCGTCAAAGACAACCACAAAGTCTATCGCTTCCAAAGCAGCAAGCACGACTGCTCTATCGTCTTGGCTATTTATCGGTCTACTCTCGCCCTTGAGTCGTCGTACTGAAGCATCAGAGTTAAGCCCTAAAATCAAGATATCACCATAACTTTTCGCTTCTTCAAGGTACTTCACATGCCCTGCGTGCAAGATATCAAAACAGCCATTGGTAAAGACTGTTGTTTTATCAACTTTTGAAAGTTCTTTTTCTAACTCTTGCCAGTTCACAACTTTTTGATGTGATTTTTTAACAGAGATACTATCATGATAAGCACTAATTTCCTCTAAAGTTACCGTCGCAGAGCCAACCTTACTAACAGCTACAGCCGCTGCTTCATTGGCAAAGTGTGCCGCATCCTTGATATCTAAACCATGGGCATATGCAAATGCTAAAGAAGCGATAACCGTATCCCCTGCTCCCGTCACATCAAAGACTTCTCGCGCTACTGTAGGTATCTTAGTCATACCCTCTTTACCAAATATAGCCATACCCTCTTCAGAAAGTGTGATAAATGCATACTTTAAATCTAAAGCATTTCTAAGTTTATCTCCAGCCTGAACCAGAGTAGCTTCAGAATTTATCTCGATATTTGTAGCGATGGATGCCTCTTTTTTGTTGGGTGTGATAAGCGTCGAACCTGTGTATTTACTATAGTCATTGCCCTTAGGGTCAGCAAAGACAGGTATCCCTTTTTTTGAAGCTATCATGATAAGGTTTGTAGTCAAGCTATCTGTTAAAACACCTTTTTTATAGTCCGACAACAGGAGTAAATCATACTCCCCTAAAACCATCTCTACTTTTTCTAAAATGACCTCTTGTGAACTTAAAGCTATATCTTCTTTGTTCTCTTTATCCACACGTACGATTTGCTGATGCAAAGCGATGATACGACTTTTTTTAGTGGTTTTTCTAGCCACATCTTTTAATAGTGCTACTTTTTTTACGCCTTTTTCATCCAGACGATTATCAATCCAAACTGCACCACCATCATCACCGATAACAGAACAGATACCCACCGTAGCGCCTAAACTTAGAAGGTTATTCAAGACATTTCCAGCCCCACCCATCAAGTTCTCTTCTCTCTCAACATCCACTACTTGTACGGGTGCTTCAGGTGATATTCGTTCACATTTTCCCCACAGATAATGGTCAATCATCAAGTCACCCACAACCAAGATATTGGGAGTTTTCTCTTTAAATCTTTCCATCACTTTACTTCACTTTCATAAACGCGTTTTATCTCTTCTATATACGATGCAATACCAAGTTCTAACGTAAAGGCAGGTTCATACCCCAGCTTCGTCTTTGTACTTTCAATATCTGCTTGTGTAAAAGTTTGATAGGCAGTATAAGGGTTTTTGATGTATTCATTGCCATAATCCACACCCAACTCTTTTTGTAGAGTATCCGCGATATCTTGAAAAGATCTTGGCTTACCTGTACCGACATTGTAAACACCACTCTCAACATTTGCCATCGCTTTGACATTGGTTTGTATCACATCTTCGATATAGATAAAATCTCGTAAAATCTTATCTGAACCCTCAAAAAGCTTAGGAGCATTGCCCTTTAAAATCTGTAAGCCAAACTGCAAAACCATCGATGCTGTAGAATTTTTAAAGTATTCATGTCCACCATAGACATTAAAATACCTAAGCCCTATAACATTTTGAGTTTTCATAGACTCATAAGCGATATTGTCCATCATCAGTTTTGAAAAACCATAGACATTTTCAGGTGCTTCTTTGCCTACAGTTTGAGGAGAAGGCGCATTGCCATAAGTTGCCGCTGAAGAAGCGTAAATCATACTTGCATGACAACTCTGTGCCACATCCAGCAAGGCTTTAAAAGCATTCACATTGGTTTGTATCATGATAGCTTGGTCAAGTACCGTTGTATCAGAAATCGCTGCTTCATGAAAGATGTAATCATAACCTTCGCTTTTAAGCCTTTCAATAAGCATTTTATCATTGATATCCCCTTGTCGCACTTCACCCCTAAATCCAAGAAGGTTTTTAAAGTGTCCAAAGCTTTTAAGGTTACCATTACTAAAAGTCTCTTCACTGCGAAAGATATCTAGCACTGTCACTTTCGCATGAGGATGGTTGTTTTGAAAGTAAAAGGCAAGATTACTCCCGATAAAACCTGCCCCACCTGTGATAAGTATCTTTTTGTCTGTTAAATCATCATCTATATATCTCATAGTACTATTTTATCAAAAATTTGATTATGGGCATCTACGAACAAAACTATCCAAATCTCTGTTCTTTAAAATGGCAGTAAACCCCCATAGTTTTGCTTTGGGACAAACATCTCTTAAGAACTCTTCTTCATCCATTAAGTCTGTGTATTCTGTAGCAAAAACAGGTTTATTTTTATCAGTATAAATCTTAACTTCATCAGCAAAACCAAACTTAAAGGCTGACTCTACCAATGCCCAATCAAACTTATCTACATACTCTAAAGAAAGGTCGGTGGTATTTTTCTGTCCGATACTTAGACCTCTTTTATGCGCCTCTACAATCAAAAAGTCCATATATTTTCGTGTATCTTCTTCTTTTAAATTAAACCCTGTCTTGTTAGCATCGTTTAAATCCCAAACATACAAGTCTATATTGTCAGGTTCTATGCTATCAAATCCCTTCTCTTTTATCATATCTAGTCGCTTTATCATGATAGGTTTAAGTGCTTCTATATCTCTAATATCTAGGAATCTCTCTTCAGGAAAGTTTGGGTAGACATTGCCTATCAAGGCTTCAGGAAAATCCTCTGCATCATCTCGTGTCTCTTCGACTGTACCCACAGAAAGATAAGCAATTACATGAATACCGTCATTATGCCAAGCATCAATACTCTCTTTGGTTGTCCAAAAAGCATCCACATCAATCACTTTTACATTCAGCTTAATACTTTCATCAATATCATCTAAACGCCAATCAAAGCTAGAGCCCACATACATCTTTGTTCCATTATCATCACCACTACCACCGCCACAAGATACTAAAAACAGTGAGATAAGCCCAATTGTATAATTAAATAATATTTTTTTCATCTGTTCATTCTATCACATAAAAGTAAATCAAGGACATTCTAAACGAAAGCTATCATCCAGTTCAAGTGGCAATACCAAAGTACTTAAACCTAGTTTTTTACTCTTTTTACAGATTTTTTTATACTTTTTTTTCTGATATTCAGCATTAAAAACAGGTTTTCCTGTTTTGATAAAAGGCAAGCACATCTCACACTCATCATAAAGATGACACTCTTCGTTGATAAGAAAATCAAAATAAGGCTCTAACGCTACTATCTGATCTAAATCATTTTTCAAAGCGATAGCCAATCCCTCTTCATGCGCTTCATTGGCTAAAAAGATATTAAATTCAAGTTGCTGTATAAAAGTGAGTTTAAAGCCTGTCTTATTTTGATAGCCATCTACATTGTCAGCCTCTACACCATCAAACCCTTTTAGCCTTGCTAACTTCAAACGATTACTCATTATAGCACGTACATTCTCTGAGGTAATATCAATCCAACGCTCATCCCATCCGTCCATCTTCTCACCCAAATCAGACTTTGAAAAGAATCTAGCATCTTCTCTCCACGCTTCATATGAGCCTGCCGAAAAATAAGCAATCACTCTTTTCCCTTTTCTTTGCAACTTCTCTATCTTTGTTGTACTTGTATCAAAAAGATCAACGATATAAACATCGACATCTCTATTCATATTGATTTCACCATTTAGTTGCCAGTGCCAAGTCGTTGAGAGTGTTGGCTTATACCACTCTTTTATATCAGCCTGCATAGATGTGATAAGGGCCACACAAAGGTATACTATAGTCATAATTTTCATTTTTAATCCTTCTATCCTCATTATTTATATATATTGTTACAAAATGTAATCTTAAATATAAATATTAAAAAAAATTACATAGTTTTAATGATATTTTTTAAATTATAGCATATTTATTTAAAAAATATGTTATAATATATAATTAAGTTAAAATTAATAGTAATAGGAACACAGACACATTTATGGGGAAAATTTTACAAGCACTATTTGAAACACTCGTTGTCACACTACTGTATATTGCTATAGGCTATTACTTTTTTCCTGATGATCCACTCATTCTAGAGAGTAAAGCACCGTTTATCGCTATTTTACTTACCATCATAACACTTTTTCATGGTGCAAAATACGGTCTAGTCTCTCTTTTTTTACTCAATATCATTCTATATCTCTCTTACCAGCCTTATCCGATAGACCAGCTACTTGCTAACCTTCTATTGGTGCTTGTACTAGGACAATTTTACCATTATTGGTTTAAAAAGATTGAAAGTATTGAAGCTGCCTCTCTCTATATAAAAGAGAGACTAAATGACGCCAACCATGCCTTTTATGCACTTAAAATTTCTCATGACACACTTGAAAAAAGTTATGTAGTTAAACCTGTAAGCCTAAGAAGTTCCTTTAAAGAGCTTGAAACTCTTCACTTTAAAGATGGTTCTCATTTTCAGTATTTTTTACAACTTTTGGAAAAATCCTATAATATAGAAGATGCAAGTATCGATCTACTTCACAAAGGAACTTATAATACAGTTGCCTCATCCAATAATAAACAAACAAAATTAAATTTAAATGATCCTTTAGTCAGGAGTGCTTTACAATCAGCACAGACATCCTATATAAGTCAAGAGGAACATAAAAGTAGCCTTTACCTCTCTGTAATACCTATAACAAACCATGAAGATACTATTATCGCACTTTTAACCATCAATAAGATGCCATTCATGGAATTTAATGAAAATACAATCATTGCAATCACTATACTATTTTCCTATTTTTTAGACCAAGTCAAACTACAGGAGCATCTGAAGAAATATGGAACTAACTCTATCAATACTGACCAAATTTTTACATACCACTATGACAAACTATTTTCACTCAAAAATAGCTACGATATAGACTCTTCTACTATCATCATCAAAGCAGAGAATGAGTTAGTTCTAAAAATGCTTAAAAAGATTATAAGCACATCCCTAAGATCACTGGATAGATATCAGGTTTCAAAAGAACAAAAGAACACTATTTTACTACTTCTCCCTCTAACACCTACTGTTATCGCTGAAACAATCATTAAGAAATTGCAAGCTGAACTTGGAAGTTCAAAGTTTGAATATATGGTTTTTGAAATCAATCAAAAAACCCATATGCGCCAATATATAGAGGGAAGATAATATGTTCATGTACATAATTATGCATATTGTTATCTCTGTTATCATCGCTTTAATAGCAGCACTCTTAATCACAAAAAGAGTACAAGAGTCTACCTTATCGATATTTGTCTCCTTACTTGCTTTTAATTTGATGTTGCCATTTATAGCTTATATCGTCACTTTACTCCTTGCTCCAGTTATATCATTTGTTAAAAATAAAACATATATACATGATGTGCAAACTTTCAATAAAGAAGAGTTTTTAAAAAGCCCCTATCCACAAGTAGAGCGACTTTTTGGTGAAGGTGCCGTAGTCTCTTTAGTAACCGACAAAGACAATCACTCTTCAAACAAAATGAGAGGTGTAGCTTTTATGGCACAAAACCCTACTAAAGAGAACAATAAACTAATAAGAGGATTGCTATCAGATCAAGACAACGAAGTAAGACTGTACAGTTTTTCACTTTTAAATAGCAAAGAAGAAGAACTAAACAAAAGAATTTCGCAACTTTTATCTGATTATGAAAAATGTACACAAGAGTCTCAAAAGTCGATTATAGATACTAAACTTGCCTTTTTATATTGGCAATTTATTTATTCAGGTCTTATCGAAGTGGAAAATGAATATCTCATGATAGAAAAAGTACAGCATCATGTAAATAAGGCACTTCAGTCTAAAGATGTAAAAGAAAGAGAACTACTTTTATCTCTCCTAGCAAAAACACATTTTAAAAAACATGAATACAAAAAGTCAAGCGCTCTTTTTTATGAGGCTGTACAAGAAGGATTAAAAAAGAATACGATTCTCCCTTATCTTGCGGAGATTGCTTTTATAGGTAGAGATTTTGAAGAAGTCAAAGCACTTATGCAAGAGCCTGCTCCAGAAGAAAATTTATTTCTTACAAATCCTCTTTATGTACAGTGGAGAAAATCATGAAATTACCTAAAAGTAAAAGTGTCGACATCATGTTAGTCGCTGAGGGAACTTACCCATATATTAGGGGTGGGGTCTCCTCTTGGATACATCAACTTATCACAGGATTAGCAGAATATGACTTTGGTATCATCTTTATTGGTTCATCAGAAGGTGACTATGGTGATACCCTATACGATTTCCCAGCAAATTTAAAACATATAGAAGTACATTACCTCTTTGAAGATAAAAAACACCTTCCTAAAAAGCGTAATGGCAACAAGAAAGCATTTTCTACATTGAGAACATTTTATAAAGAGATTAAAAAAGATTATCCTCAAATTCCTCCTTCAATGAAAAAGATCTCTTTTTTTACAAAAGAGGTTACTATGGAAGACTTTCTATACTCAAAAGAATCTTGGTACTTTATGCAAGAGATATACAATAAAAATTGTCCTGATGTTCCTTTTGTAGACTTTTTTTGGACACTAAGAAACATGCATGCCCCTATCTGGAAAATTGCATCTATTATAGAAAATATGCCAAAAACAAAACTATTCCACGCCCCTTCAACAGGATATGCTGGATTTTTATCATTTTTGGGTTCTCATGACAAAGATGTACCTTTTTTATTAACAGAACATGGTATCTATACAAGAGAAAGAAAAATTGACATGTTATCTGCTAAATGGATTAAATATCATGCCCCAGCACTTTTAGAAGACTCGCCTAAAGAGATGAACTATGTCAAAGGAATGTGGGTTCGATTTTTTGAGAAAATAGGCCACTTAAGTTACAGTAGTGCAAACTCTATCATCTCTCTCTATCCAGGAGCAAAAGAGATACAACACGAATATGGTGCACCTGAGAACAAAACGATTGTTATACCTAATGGTGTTGATATGCAAAGATTAAACGCTCTTGTCAAAAAACGCCCTACCCCTATCCCTAAAGTTGTCACACTAATTGGACGTGTTGTTTCTATTAAAGATATTAAAACATTTATTCGAGCTATAGCAGTTGCACAAAAAACTATTCCTGAGATTGAAGGATGGATTGTAGGTGGTATGGAAGAAGAACAAAAGTATGCAGATGAGTGTGTAGCTATGGTTTCTGCATTTTCTCTACAAAATAATATCTCTTTTCTAGGATTTCAACAGATAGATGACATATTACCCAAGAGTGGTCTTTTAACACTTACATCTATAAGTGAAGGTATGCCACTGGTTATTTTAGAGGGATTTGCTGCTGGACTTCCTTGTGTGAGTACCGATGTGGGTAGTTGTAGAGACTTAATCCATGGTGCTTTAGATGAAGATGATATCGCTATCGGTTCTGCTGGTGCCATAACATCTATCGCCAACTCTCAAGAGCTAGCCAAACACTATATAAGATTTTTAGAAGATGAAGTACTTTGGAAAAGTGCACAAGAAAATGCCTTAAAAAGAGTGGAAAAGTACTACCAACAAGAGCAATTTTTAGAACAATATAGAACACTCTATAAGAGGATGATATAATGGCAGGAATCAGTTTACAATTACAAAAAATGGTTAAAAACAAGAGTATTACATCTCTTGGAAAAGCCTATGGATATGCAGCCCTTTTAAGCTCTGGACCTTGGGTAAGTTCTATCATCGCTATCTTAATCATAGGTTTTTTTAGTGCTTCACAAAGTGATACACAAACCAGTACTGTCTCTTACCAACTTATCATCACCTATGCCTTTGCTTTTGCCTCTAGCATCATGCTAACTGGATTAATCCAACTACCCTTTACCCGCTATATAGCAGATAAAATCTATGAAAAAAGAGAAGACTTAGTTCTGCCATCTTATATAGGAGCACTTGTTGTTACAACTATTTTAGGACTTTTATGGATTGTTCCACTTGCTTTTTATGTTTTTGAAGATGTCTCAACTCTTTACATCATCATCGTTATCTATATCTTTATCACAATGACATGGATTTGGCTTGCAAATATCATCGCTTCAAGCCTAAAGTTCTATAAAGAAATATTTTATGCATATCTCTTCATTTACGCTATTATGGTAGGATTTTCTTACTTTTATGGAGGTAATGCTGTAAGTTTACTAAATATTTTCTTAGTAGGAAATCTTCTACTTTTTTCAATCCTTAGTAGCTTTATCATCTTTAGTTACCCCTCTGACAAATTGATTTCATTTGATTTTTTTAATTTTAAAAATTTTTATTGGTTTTTAGCCTTTTCAGGGTTCTTTTACTCGTTAGCCGTTTGGGTAGACAAGTTTATCTTTTGGTATCATCCTCTTACTGGGACTTCTGTGTTAGGAAAACTCAATAGTTCTGTAGTTTATGACATCCCTATCTTTTTAGCATATCTAACGATTGTACCAGGCATTGCTGTTTTTTTCTTTAGACTAGAAGCCTATTTTTCACAAAAATATGATCTATTTTTTGACGCAGTTAAAAATGGTGGAAGACTTAAAACCATCACAGGATATAAGAATGATATGATGGGGGTGATACGCCAATCAATCAGAGAAGTACTTTACATACAAACCATCATCGCTATCATCATCTATATCTATACACCAGATATATTTGAATTTCTAAATATACCACAACTATATACTACACTTTTTCATATTGATATGGTTGGTGCTCAGTTGCAACTTGGATTTATGTCTGTACTTGCACTACTGTACTACCTTGATAAAAGACGAGCAACTATGTGGTTATCACTACTGTTTTTAGTACTTAACTTTTCTTTTACACTTCTTTCAATCTACCTAGGACCTCAATTCTTCGGATATGGTTATGCCATCTCACTACTCATAGTCTTTACTATTAGTCTATGGGTCATCAATAAAACATTACAGGATATCGAATATGAAACCTTTTTACTTCGTTAAAGTATTAACCATTTTTTGGCTACTTCACAGTACACTTTTAGCTGCATTAAGTGATAAATCAGCCATAGTTTATTACGGTAGCGAACTCTCATATCCCATGGTAGGGATTCATGACTATATCATTGTAGAACCTAACAATATAGAAGTATATTCAACAGGATTTAAAAAATACAAAGAGAACATGTATGCCTATGTAAGTATCAATGAAATGATAAAAGATGGTCCTCATGCTAAAGATATCAAGAAAAAATGGATTATAGGGAACAACGATGCTTGGGCAAGTTATGTTATGAACATTAAAGACCCTAGTTATCAAGACTACCTCTTACATCGCATCAAAATACTTAAACAAAAAGGCTATGAAAACTTCTTCTTTGATACTATGGACTCTTATCAACTAGCCCCTGTCTCCAAAGAAGAAAAAGAACAGTTACGACTAGGACTCATCCAGTTTCTAAATAAATTTTCTAAAACATTTCCTGATAGTAAACTCATCATCAATCGTGGATTTGAAGTTATTGATGCTGTACATACAAACATTGAAGCTGTACTTTTTGAATCCTATTACAAAGGTATGAATGCTTCAACGATGACTTATAAAAATATTTCAGATGAGGACAGAATATGGCTAGATGGTCAACTAGATAAGATAAAAGCCTATAACATACCTATCATTGCCCTTGATTATCAACCCCTTGATGATAAAGAGGCAATCAAGGAAAATATCACAAACTTACAACAAAAAGGATTTATCCCCTACGTGGCTGAAAAAACACTTACATACTTAGGGTACAGTGCGAAAAATGCAATTAAACGAGAAGTGCTGATAATTTACAATAGTCATGAACTAGAAAATGATTTAATTACCTTCACAAATGCACATATCTTTGCCTCTATGCCTTTAGAATATATGGGATATATACCTATATTAAAAGATGTCAATAAGCCACTTCCTGAAATTGTCTCAAGTCAATATGCAGGTGTCATTATCTGGCTTGAAAATAGCAATACAGATATGAACCGTCTAATGACATGGGCAAAGAAATGTATCTTAGCAGATGTCAAAGTACTTTTTTTAGGTGATAACTCCTTGAGCTTACAGCACCCTTTAGCAAAAGAACTTGGGCTTTCAACCATTCAAAATACTGCTATAAAAGGCTCTAAAAATCAGATAACATTTTCATCAAAAATCATGAACTATGAGACAGAAGCTTCTATTAAACATCATAAGTTCTTGATAGATGCACATAAAAACCATGCCCCTTACCTTAGCTACAAAAATATACAAAATCAAACATCTACCATTGCCGCAAAAACTTCTTGGGGTGGTTTTGTCAGAGATGATGCTTTAATGAGCGGTTTTTTTGGGGATTATTCTATGTGGATTGTTGATCCATTTGCACTCTTCAGAGACACATTAAACCTCCCCTATTTCCCAGTTCCAGACCCTACCACAGAAAATGGAAAAAGATTGGCATTTGTACATCTTGATGGAGATGGAAGTATGAATATAGTAGAGAACAACACAAGCTTAATGTCTATAGAGCTTATAGAGAGAGACTTTGTCGCAAAATACCACATTCCCCAATCCATGTCCATAGTAGAGTCTGAAGTAGCACCTCATGGAAAGTTTCCACAACATTCAAAAAGATTAGAAAAAGCAGCAAGAAAAATCTTTGCACATCCTCATGTGGAAGGAGCAACCCATACCTTTACCCACCCCTATAATTGGCAAGCCTTGGAGAAAGACCCCACCAATGAACACTATAGAACCCATTGGAATATTGACTACACATATACCACCAAAAGAGAACTTAGCGGTTCACTTGACTATATCAACAAAAATCTGATGCCAAAAGGTAAAAAAGCAAAAACAGTTTTTTGGTCAGGAGATTGCTTCCCAAGTAACAATGTTATCAAGTATACCTATCAACATGGTATTATCAATATCAATGGTGGAGACACTACCATCACTAACGATAAACCATGGATGCAACTTGTACAGTCTTTTGGTATCAAGTATGGTAACTACTACCAAGTCTATACCGGTCAACAAAATGAAAATGTCTATACCAATGATTGGTTAGGACCTTTTTGGGCATTTAAAAAAGTGATACAAACTTTTAAACTAACAGAAAGTCCACGTAGATTAAAGCCTATCGATCTCTATTACCACTTCTATGCTGCATCAAAGCGTGCTTCATATATCGCACTTACAGAGGTATATGACTGGGTTTCAACACAAGATGCGATGTATATATATACCAGTGACTATCCAAGAAAAGTGACTGATTTTTATGATGCTTCCCTTGCCAAAGGGGGTAATAGCTGGCTTATCAAAGGTTTTTCAGATTTAAGAACCCTAAGAGTTGATAAAAGATTAGGCTTACCTGATATCCAAAAGAGTGTAGGTGTTCTAGGGTATAAGCAAAATTCAAATGATTACTATATTCATCTTGATGAAAAAAAGAAGAAAATTCTTACACTAAGAGGTAAAAATATCGATCAAAACTATCTTCTATCTGCAAATGCACGACTCATATCAAAAAAGCGTAACAATTACCATTTTAAAGGAGAAATGCCTATTTCACTTGACTTTCATTTAAAAAGTGGTTGTTCTCTCTATAGCAGTCCAAAAGCAGATAAACGTACTCAAAATGCAAGTACAATTTCTCTAAAATTCAATTATGCTAAGGATGTTCATGTTACAACAACATGCCGATAATAAACAAGATTCACATATAGTCACTGCTTTTGAAATCAGTTTACTTTTTGTTGCCTTTTTATCTGTTTTATTCTTTTTATATCCAAAAGAGGGTCTAGAAAAAAAAATATTATCTGAAAATAGCAATTATAATTTAACAACGATTTATCTTAAAAATCTCATCAGCCTAAATTCTGAGGATAGCAACTTAGTCTTTGCTATGGCAAAAAGCCTACACCAACAAGGTAAACTAGAACTCTCTAGTAACTTACTAGAACTACTAGAGTCAAATCCCGATGATGATGTAAAAGCCAAAGCAACACTCTTACACCTAACACTCAACAATAGTAAACTGCAAAAACCTATCACTAAAAATGAAAAAGAACGTATCATCAAGAAGAACCATAAACTACTCTCTTCTATATCTAACGAGACTATAACAGATAGAAAAAGTAATGAAACACTCTATCATACGGCTATTTCACTCAATGAGAGAACCTTAGCTCTCAGGTTTAATTTAAATATTATTAAAAATAAAACTACTGAAAAGTATCTATTTTGGCTAAAAAATGCCCACTACTTAGCCGAAGAGGTTGGAGATAAAAATACAAATATACAAATACTAAAAACCCTTGTTATAGAAGATACTAGCAAAAGTCGTTTTTGGCTTGATGCCCTATTGCCACAACTTGATAAGGATACTAACCTCGCCCATCTAGCGTCTGAATTAAAACTAAAAGATGAAGCACTTGCGGAATTGTATATACTCAATAATCAAAGTTTAAAAGCAAGTAAAATCTATATCTCAATTTTAAATAAAACAACTAATAAAAATGAAAAGAAAGCACTACTCATTAAAGTTATTAGCATACTTCAAGGTAATAACCAAATATCAGAAGCTGCTTCATTTGCATCAAGATATGAAAATGATTATATCATGGATAAAGAGATGACAAAAAAATTCTTGAAGCTGTATTTCGCTGCAAATAGAGCTGATATGGCAAAACAACTCTCTTTAAAAATTATTAAAAAAAGGAGACAGAAATGAAAAAACTTCTGTTATTATTCTTACTAGTCAGCTCACTATTTGCTAAAAATGATGTTTCAGATGATGAAGAACTAAGGCTGATCTATAACTCATTTCTTTACACTAAGGATTTACCAAATGCCTATAAAATAGCTAAAAATGCTCTAAAACAGTATCCAAATTCATTGTTATGGCATCAAAATATGGCAGATGTAGCACTTTGGAGTGGTAAAAGTAATGAAGCTATGGATCATATGGTTTATCTTTATCAACATAATAATGATCCCTTACTTGTTAAAAAAATCATAAAACAGATGTTGGCTACTTACCAGTATGAAAAAGCACTTCCTCTTCTTAAACATGAGTTTAAAAAAGATCACCACCACTCACATGATGACATAAATAATATGGTAGACGCTTATGATAACGTCGGTAGACCTGAAGAGGCAATAAAGACTTTGCAAGATTTACATAAAAAAAATCCCTCTGCGGCATACCTCTCTTCTATATTATCATTACAGATGGACTCAGGTGACATAAAGGGCGCTACAAAAAGTGCTAAGTCCTTATCTAGCTATAATGATAAAAGCCCAAAAACAGCGCTATCATTGTCTAAATATTATTTTGTAAAAAAAGATTTAAAAAAATCCTATCAAGCACTTATTAAAGCAAGGAAAACAGAAGATTTACACAATTCAAATTACTTTGAAAGACTCAGTGACTTTGCTTGGTATATGAACGATGAAGAGACTGCACTCTATGCAGCTTTGATATTATACAAAAATGACAGAGCCAGAATGACTGATTTAGATCGTATATATAGGGTATATAAAAAAACAGATACTAGCATGCTTAGAAATATATCACAGATAGCGATGAAAAAGTATAAAAAACCCACACTTTTTTTGGACTATATCAATAAAGCCATAGAGAAAAAAGAGTTCAAAGAACTTGACAGATTGATAAATGAAGTATTAGCCGATACAGATAGCAGGCAGATGATTGGAACTAATCCACGTTTTTGGCTTATAAAAGCAACGGTAGATGAACATTTCAATAGGATAGCTTTAGCCAATGAAGATTTACAAAAAGCACTTAAATTTTCATCAAATTCTAGCACTATTCAAGCTACTATATTATGGTATCTTATCGACCATCATCAGTATGATGCTTTAGCAAAAATGATTAGTGATATAGAAAGACAAAAAATAATTTCCAAAGAACTTTTTCATCCTCTCTCCGCTTCCTATCTCACACTACAAAAAACAGATAAATCCCTAAAGTATTTTCACAAATCATTTAAAAATAACCCCAATGATATCTCATTGCAGTTTCTCTATACAGAGATTTTGGCATCATTAGGAGAAAATGAGAAAAAAAGAGAAGTGTTAAAGCTTATCTTACAAAATTTAAAGAAAAAAAGTGCAAAAAACCCTAAGATTGTCA
>DQTU01000291.1 GCA_015662615.1 Campylobacterales bacterium
AAAACAATCCAATTATCCATAATTAACTAACAGAAAAAATATAGATATAACCATGTCAGTAATTAAATTATTTGTAAAACTAAATTATTATAGTAAAAAATTAAAATAATTTCAAGTTTAATATAAACTTTTAGCCTGAAATTTGCCATTATCATGACAAAGTGTTTAGATAATTAGTGAAAAACCCATTATTTATGCATAGTGTTCGTTGTATAAGTAATGAAAAATTCTGTTTAAACCTTAATTTTTTGCCACTCTCCCTTATCAAATGCTCTCCAAAGAAAAAAGCCTTTGACAAAGGTATCGGTTATCATGGCAAGATAGACAAATATGATGGACTCAAAGTAGTATGCCAGCACAAATGCAGGGATAATTCTCACCAACCAAAGTGAGGTGATGTTTATCCTAAGCGTCCTTTTGCTATCTCCTGCTCCTCGTAATGCTCCGCTTAGTACAAAGTTAAACGCTAGTGGGATTTGAGAGAAGCCTACGATTCTGAGATACATACTTGCCTCTTCTATTGTTTTTTGGTCATCTGTGAAAAGCCACACAATTGGTTCAGGTGCGAAGATCATAAATAGACCCAAGATAAACATAAAGCTTGTGGTATATTTCAAAACAAGCATAACATCTTCTTTTGCCACATCGGGTCTTTTTGCTCCAAGTCCTTGTCCCATGAGTGCCATAGCTGCTATCGTAAACCCGATACCAGGCATAAATGCCAACCCCTCAAC
This sequence comes from Campylobacterales bacterium, assembly GCA_015662615.1. GTDB lineage: Bacteria > Campylobacterota > Campylobacteria > Campylobacterales > QNZT01 > SZUA-1433. Next base: position 735 of record DQTU01000291.1, read on the forward strand.
ACGAAGCCCTATCTGATAACCAGCAAGAGCTTCAGTACCAAAATCTGCGATAATCATGGTAAAAAGCATAAAAGAGCCGAAAGTTAAACTTCTTTCAATTGATGCAGGGATTCCAACTTTGAGTGCTCTTTGGATGAGGCTTTTTGAGTAGTGCCACATTGGGATGTAGGGCATTTTATCTCGGATGTAAAGTGTGAAATAGATGGAGAGTTCTAAAACATTTACGATGACGGTAGCGATGGCGGCTCCCTCTACGCCAAGAGCTGGCATGCCAAGGTTTCCGTAAATCAAAATCCAATTTAAAAAGATATTTACCATGATAGATGCAAGCTTTATATAAAAAGGTGTGGTTGTGTTTTTTGCTGCACTAAATGATGTTTCGAAAACTAACTTTACGAAGATAAACGGCATCATAAGCGTCAAGATTTGGACATAAGAAGTTCCAAGCAAAACTACCTCTTTTTCAGTACCAAACCAGACATAAAGCATAGGGGTAAAAAAATACCATAAAATCGTCACAGGGATACTCATAAAAAGAGCAAATCTTAAAAGTGAACTAAGCCCCAAAGAAGCCCTTTTTACTTTTCCAGCACCCATAAAACGAGACAATAAAGCACTTGTCCCAACATGCAGAAGTGTTAAAAATGCAAAAACAAGCATGAGAGATTGAAGCCCAAGACCGACAGCAGCTACTGCATATGCGGAGATACGACCAACCATAATGAGGTCGGTTATCACTTGAAGCATACTTAGAAGCGAATTTAGTGCAGCAGGTACGGCAAGAGAGAGGATTTTTTTATGTTTTTTACGATCTATCATTTATCCATGACTTAATCATCTCTAGTTCTTTTTCTATAATTGTGTGTGTTTTGTTGTAGCTTTTAAATGTTATCTGAAAACCGTTATCTTGCAATAGTTCTACTTGTGATTTTGACGCTTCATAGGATAAAACTTCATCCTGTGTGCCATGTATGCAGAGCCAGTTTGCATTTTTTAGCTTTGGATTCATTTCAGATAGTAAAAGTTTGGGGTCATAGATAAATCCGCTTACTGCAATGTATCCTGCCATGACACTTCTATATCTTGCTCCAAACTCAAAAGCAAGAAGCGAACCTTGAGAAAAACCAAAAAGAAAACTCTCCGATATATTGAAATCTTTTTCAAAAATGGTATCAAAAACTTCAGTCAGTATGGTAGAAGAGTGTTTGATTCCTGGTAGTTGATTTGGGTCTAAGTCATACCATGAATACCCTCCAAAATAGTCATAAGGAGCGTAAAGAAGAAGATAATTCATATCATCAAAACGAAAATATGGAGGAAGCCATGTAAAGCCCTCAGCTGAGTCACCACGACCATGGAGGATTATCATGATTTTTTTAGAAGCAATCTTTGAAGGGATAAATATGTTTTTTAATGGTAAATTTTTCATTGAGTATTGTACCTTTAATTGTTTGATACATTTCTATTTGCTAAATCGACAGGATACTCCCTCTCTTTACAAAGCCCCTCAGCATACTCTTTGATATCACTTTCTGTTAAATGCTCTTGATAGGTATAATCTCTTTTCTGATAATTAGACGCATCTATATAACCCAACTCAATAAATTGTTTAACGATTGCATCTATCATATCTAACACCGAAGAGACTTTAACAATTTCACATCTTGCATAATGTTTAGTCGGGAATGAAACCTCTGCTACTCTCAAAGTTGGGTCTTTCCCTGGAATTTGCTGTGCCCCAAAGAGGGGTTTTGAGCCTACACTTGCATTGGAAAATGCAGGTATAAATTGTGAAAGGTGCTTGATGGCACTCGTTGTTCTCTGTTTTGTTTCATCTACCGACCATGATTTTTCAATCTTTTCGATGAAATTTTGGTTTAGTTTCGGTTGACAAGAAAACTTTGTGTTTGCAACCAATCCATCTTCATAAAGTGTGATTTCTTTGGTCATGCCATGAAGTTGAAAATATCCACCAGGATAAGGTGTAAATTGTCCCATACCTCTTGGTGTGCCACGCTCTCCATGGAAGATGATTTCGGGGAATAGCGTATCGCTATAGCTTTTACATGTGCTTACATAAGCGGCTTTAAACTCCACCATTCGTTCGCACTCAACATCGAGCATATCATCAATTTTACCCGTTCTAAAACCTGCAGCGTTTATGAGATAGTCAAAATGCTTTTGTTCTGTTTTACCCTCATTTAAATAGGTTACTTTCCATGGGTTTTCACGCTCTTTTTTGACATGGGTTACGGTGGTATTTGTTAAAAGAGTAACGCTTTGCATCTGCCCAATGGCTAGTGCCGTACCAGCTGCTAAACGAAAAAGATTGAGTCCGTACTCTTGAACCATGATGAGTGGAAATTGTACTTTTTCTAAGTCAATGTTTTTGGCAACTGGTATCATCCATTCTTCAAAAGTTTTTGGTTTTTCCACAACAGATTGAAGTTTGAGATGTTCTATCTCCTCTTTTTCAAAAAGTCTATAATAATCTGAACTTTTACCTAAAACTTCATTCTTATCATCCGCATCGATAAGTGATTGATACTCTTTTTTCACTAACTCCAATCGTGGCAATAGTGCATCGGGAGAGCCACTATCGCTAATAGGAAGTACGATAACTGTGGGACGATAATCCACAATAAATGGATAAAATCGTAAAAAATCAATAGATTGTTTTAGTAGGGTTACACACTGTTTATCAGAAATTTCTCGATACAGATTACCTCCTGCATGAAGATGACAAAACGGTGGTCCACTGATAGGACTTGGCTCTTGTTCAAAGAGTGTAACTTCTACTCCAAGTTGACCAAGATACAGAGCCATACTCGCACCTGCTACACCTGCACCAACGATAGCTATATTTGCTTTATCGATAAATGAAGTCAAAATATCAGCAAAATTATCAAAAACCACATCAGGATTATAATTAGCGATATCTTCCCCATAATTGTACCCATAACTAAGACCGATACTTTGCATCTTCGCTGATTTGGCTGCCAATATATCATTTTTAGAATCTCCAACCATGATACATTGTTCGACTGTAACACCAAGTTTTTCACAAACATGCAGTAGTGGCATAGGGTCTGGTTTTCGCTTCTTAAGGCTGTCCCCACCCAAGTAAAATTCAAAAAACTTACTTAATCCCAAACCGTTCAAAATTGGCTCCACAAAATCAACTGGTTTATTGGTCACAATAGCCAAAGTATAACCTCTCTCTTTTAAGGCTTCAAGGGTAGTGCTAACATGAGGATAAGCAACGGTAGAGACACATAAATTTTTAGCATAATAGCTCAGAAAAATCTCTAATGCTTTTGAAGACAGAGCAGGGTCAAGGTTTACATCTATCTCACTTTTCCCAGATAATGCCCTTTGCACCAAAGTTTGTGCACCATTTCCCACCCAATCATGGATAATATCTTCACTAAAAGTTGTTCGTTTTAATGTTTGGAGCATATGGTTAACTGCCAATGCCAAATCAGGAGCACTGTTGATAAGTGTACCATCTAGGTCAAATATAATTACATTTTTATTGTTAAATTTCATAAAAAACTATTTTAAATAGGGTGTCATATCTACTGAATCCACACCTGTCCATATCTGCCATTAATAGCATTGGAGTTAGCACTTTCATTTTTATACCTTATAGAACTAATTTTGAGGAGATACTAACATTTTTTTGGTTTAAAATGAACTATTTGGACTTGCATTTTTTAAACTTTGATAGGATTTTTGATATTATTATAGTAAGAGATTTAAGGAAAACCATGGATGAAGCAAAAAATGTTTTAGGAGCACTATTAAAAATTTGTAACAATAGAATAGCAACTGGATTTAATCGCGATGGAAGTTGTTTCTCTAGTGGAGATGATTATGAAGTTAAAGCGATATGTATACAAGCTTCTAAAGAGTTTTTAGACTACTCAAAAAAGATGGGAAACGACCTTACCGAGCCAGATTTTCAGTATGGTTTTTATGGGCTAAAACCAAATCAATTTTGGTGTTTATCCGCAGAGCAGTTTTTGCAAGCACACAAAGATGGTTCAGCTCCAAAGGTTAATCTAGATGCGACGCATGAGCGTATATTAGAATTTATTGATTTGGATATACTTAAATCTTATGCTTTAGAATAAAGGAAAACAATTATGAGTATTGAGCAAGAGTTATTAACAAGAAGTGGGTCAAAATGTGAACTTTGTAGTTCATTAACAGACTTAAGTGTGTATGAGGTTGCACCATCTGATGGGAGTGCATCTCAAGCTATCATGGTGTGTGGCACTTGTAAAACTCAGATAGAAGACCCTTCAAAGATGCAAGAGTCGCATTGGCATTGTTTGAACGATAGCATGTGGAGCACAGAGAGCGCGGTTCAAGTCATGGCGTATCGTATGTTAAAGCGTACTAAAAACCAAGATTTGCTTGATATTCTTTATCTTGAAGATGATGTCAAAGCTTGGGCAGATGCAGAGGGTGGAAGTGATGAAAATGACGATAAAACACCAACACTTGACAGTAATGGAGCAGTTTTACAAGCGGGCGATACGGTAACGATTATCAAGGATTTAGAGGTAAAAGGGGCTGGTTTTACTGCAAAGAGAGGAACCGCGGTTAGAAATATCGCATTGACGAATAATCATGAACAGATTGAGGGGCGTGTGAATGGTACGAGGATTGTTTTACTTACAAAGTTTTTGAAAAAATCATAATCAAAGGAATTTTTTCCTTTGGTATAAACTTCTTTACCTCTAAAATTCAGTTCATTTTTGATTCACAAATAGAGTATATAATGATGACTTAATTTTATATACAAGGATAAACATGAAAAAAACATTGATACTATTATGTGCGGCGACTTCATTTATATTGGCTACGGATACTCCTGTAGTTTTAGATGCTGTGAAGATAAATAAGAGCGTTACAAAAGTAATGAAAAAGAAATTAGATTCTCCTTTTTTAATCTTGGGGAAAATGCCTCATCTTACTAAAACGGTAAAAGAAAATTGGGATAGTCCTTTGTTGGAGCTGACTGATGCTCAAAAAGAAAAGCTGCTTAAAGTTAGGAAAACTACTATGACTAGTATTACAAAACTCAAAAAAGAGATTTTTCCATTAGAAAAAGAAGTAGCAAAGGCGACGATGGCAGGGGATAAGCCTGATAGTTTAAAAGCCAAAGTTGAGAAGCTATCAAAGCTAAAAGCAGAAGCGACTATGGTTCATATCAAATGTATCTATGAGACAAAAAAGATATTGGATGCCAAACAGTTAGCGTATTTACTAAAGTAGTATTAGGAGGCAAACGCCTCCTGGACATGTAATCTTATTTCATCTTCCACTGATAAGCCAACAGCGATATTTACTCTACCAACTCTGTTTTCCATATTATCTCCTAATGATTAAGTTTCTGATATTACAGATCCAATATGAATTTAATGTGAATAAATAGCTTACTTAAAAAAGTCCTCTAGAAAAAGAGAAACCAAGTGAAAACTTATCAACATGTCGATTATAATCAATCAAGCTTTCACCATAACCACTAAAAAGCTTGACATACCAAAATGAATCTTTGGCATAAGGAATCGGAGTAGACCAATCAAGAGTTATAGAACCTTTGTTATCATTTACATGTAAGTTGTTTCGCAGCAAAAGTCCGATTTGTTGTTTTCTGTAAAGATAGGATATTGAGATATCACCATATCCCAAATACTCCTCGATATCAGGGTTGTCATCACCATCATAGTCTTGGGGAGCGATCTTATCATCTTCTGAGATACGATGCCAAAGGCGAAAATTGGTAAAAAGATTTCCAGATTGCCAAATACTTCCAAGATAGAGACGGTTCCATGAGCGAGACTGCAATCCTGAACGACCATTGGACTCATGGACAAAGCCAAAACGCACACCTTTGAGACCACTTTTTTTGTCTATATTCTCAGGTGTAGGAAAAGTGATAAATAGCTCTGGTTCATAATTGGTCTCACGAAATGGTGCAGATGGGGAGTAGATTTGCCACCAAACTTTTTGCGTATAAGCAAATACAATGGCTTCGTTGAGACCAAACAAATTAAAAGCAAGTGGTTTTTTAAGGCTGAGTTGAAATTCTGATTCGTATTTTTTGTCATGAGTATCAGTACCTGGGGCGATTCCACTCTCTCTCCAGTAAGAGTATTTTGTTGAAGCAAGTGAGAAAGGTAATATATAGTTGGTCTTATAAGCGTATAGCCCAAAATCTGAACTAAGATAGCGTTCTATTAATGACCTTGCATCGGCGTCAACTTTGCCTACTTTATGAAGAAGAAAACGTTGCATTTTACTATCATCATCTAATGTATCACTAGTAACTATGGATATTTTTTTTCAGTAAAGGAGGTGGATTCTTTATAATAGTGCATTGCCTTAGTGATGTTTTCATCAACACCTTGACCTTTTTCATACATAAGGGCTAGGTTGTATTTAGACTCTTTGTTTCCCTCTTTTGCTAATTTTTCAAAAAGTGGAAATGCTTGCGTATATAATCCCTGATGATAATATGTTTTTGCTTTGTCTATCGTATTACCTTGTAGGAAGACTCCGACAAGAGTTGACAAAAGAGACACTTTTAATAGTTTATACATTTGCACAACCTTGCAATATTTTCAAGATTATATCATTAAAGTGTTTCCTTGTTGTTAAGCGTAGATACTAAACGATGCACTTGATGTTGTTTCATCTGCTTCTTCAGGATTTAGTAAATCTAAAATAGATGCAGTGATATCATCAACAGTCATGTCTGATGTATCAAGTTGAGCGATTTGAGAAACCATATCTTTTCTTTGAGTTGGATTTAAACCTTGCATTTGCTCTTGAATTGAAGCTCGTTGTTCTTGGGGAAGTTGTTGCATCATCTCTCTCATAGCTTTTCCAGCACCACCGTTTCCTTGCCCCATGCCCGTGCCATCCATCTTTCTCATTTGCATTTGTTGCATTGAACCCATTGCATTGATATCCATTGTACTTCCTTGTGATTTATATTTAAAATCAGATAAGCAAAAAGTATTCCAATACTTTGTTATAAATCCCCCAATGCTCCAGTCAATTTTTCCCAAGTCATCGAGCCATACAACTGATAAGAGAGTGTTCCTCTTGAATGATAGAGAAGTTTAAAAGGTAAAGCACCGTTCCATTTTGTGTTTTTTAGGACAAATTGGATGAGGTCACCTGACTCTTTTAAAGTGAAAATTGGGTAGTTCAAATCATGTTTATTAGCAAATTTTTGCATCTCTTTATCATTTTTTGTTGAGGCTGATTCTATACCTATGATCTGTATGCTATCACTAAAAGTTTCTTGTAGTTTCGTAAGTTCTGGAAGCTCTTTTATGCAGGGTGGACAAGTTGTGCTGAAAAAATCAAGCAATATGACTTTATTTGGGAACTCTTTTAAGTTGATAGTCGAATCGGTTATAATGATATCATATAAATCGCCTTCAATGCTTTTTATCTTGAATTCTTGGGCAAATAGTGTAAGCGAAAAGAGGAGA
>DQTU01000307.1 GCA_015662615.1 Campylobacterales bacterium
ATGTCCAACCGGAAGTTATGGCGGGAATGACGATGTTTATCCAGGAAGTGGCAAAGAAAACCGGTCTTGACAAAACGGGCTACAGACTTGTGACTAATAATGGCGAAGACGGAGGGCAGGAGGTTATGCACCTACATTTTCATATACTTGGAGGAGGAAAACTAAAATGGGGTCACAGCCATGAAGATCCGCATAAGAGCATTTAAGAGTTAAAGAAAAAAAGGAGGATCAAAAAAACGGGTTGGATCTGTATGAATTCTACCCAAAAAAGAATAAACAACAGGGATAGAAAAACCAGTGTTGCTTGAGGTTACACTTCGTAAAAAAACAGACGAAAAACTGCCTAATTTAGTACCGCGTTTGACACTCATCTCATAGGTTAGAATTAGAAGGTGAATCTATGAGGAAATTGAAGTCCAAAATCAACAGAAATTAAAAACCTTTCGGACACTTGTGTTATAATTTCACTCTTAGAGATTTTTTACTTTTAACTGTCCGAATGTAAAACGGCTGGGTGTCCGAATGAATCGGCTGGAGCATGTTGATAAAAAAACAAAAGTCAAAAAGGCGGTAATTTTGCCGTATGATGAGTATCAAAAGCTGATTAAAAATCAAAAAAAATGACTCTTCAAAACAAGAGGGAGCATTTGATAGTTTTGTAGGTATGCTATCTTGTGAGTTCAAAAGTGAAGATGAACGATATCAAAAGATTGTCAAATGAAGATATTTTACTTAAAAGAAAATCATATCAAAGTGCATCAGCGTTGCTTAAGGGGACTTCTATAGTAAGAAACTAAAATTTTTTACTTCTGATGAATTTATAAGGTATTAATTTATCTTTTTCCCCACAACCAAAACAGGTAGATATTTAACAGCCCAAGCAATAAAAAGTATAAGCCAAAGTGTTACAGTGATATCAAACATAATACTTGAACCGCTAAACGAGTATAAAGCTCTAAAATAGACAATAATTTGTGTCAGATAAAATAGAAATTTTGTACGCTTGTCGATTACCATGTTGTTTCCCGAATGTCCTAAAGTAACACGCGTTCCAAATCCAATCATAACAGTAGTAAGAAACCCTAACATGACAAGATGTATTCCTACATAAATAAAATCTTTCTCAAAAATTATCTCAGCTAGTGAAGCAAAACCTGTTAAGATAAGCGATATCGGTAGCCAAAAGATTGCAAGATGTAAGATCCAAAGAATGGGTTCAGAATTTTGAAAAGGGAGTTTCCATATTTTTATCTCTTTGCCTAAAACAATTCCTGCGATAAAGAGAAAAAAGAAACCGATTTTAAGTTCAAATACCTCAAAAACTATAAAGAGTGCAAAAAGTGCAAAGACCGTTGGAAGGAGTTTTAAGTTTTTATCTATCATCACATGTGAGAAGAAAGGAATCATCCTCTGCCCGACTGAAAGTGCAGTAATGGTTAAGAAGAGGTAGATTCCGATGAGTTTTGCCAAACTGAATACGATTTCAGAACCAGTTAAAAACCCTATAAAAAAGAGTAAGCCAGAAACAATTCCAGAGCCAAAACCTACCATTATCCACTGTTGGTCATGAAGTTCAGGCATAGGTGAAGCTTTGTAAATTTGGTAAAAAACTACCATAGTGTAAACAAGAGCTCCTAAAACTAAAAAACTTCCAATATAAATTAAAATTGACGACCAAAGAGAGCCTATTAAAAAGAGTAGTAAACCAGATGATAATAGCGCAAAATTTGTAACGTATATACTTTTTTCAAGTTCAGGAACTTGACTAAACCTTGGAAAAGTTGTCAGTAAAAATCCTAGAAAAAATGGCGTAAAAACTCCAAATATTAGGGAATAGGAGTGAAATAAATTTGGTGTGGTTGTAAAGGTTATAACGCCTTTATAGCTAAGCATGAACAACATCATGAATAAAATTGCGTTGATAACTCCCATGACAAAAAAGGGCTGGTGTGGTTGTGAAAAAAAGTAGTTTGGTTTATTCATTAAAATCTATCCAATCGAATGTAAATGTGGTCGAACTGTTGGCTTATCATACCATTATCCATCTCAGCCGCCAAGAAAAAAGTTCCTAAAACTGCAATCCCTAATACAATGGCTAAAAATATCTTTGTTTTAGAGTAGGGTCTCTCACCTCTGATTTGTCCGCTTCTTGCGTTTATCGCAAAGCGGAAATCTTTTTTATTGTGTCTGAAGTGTGCTGTCCAAATGGGGAGGAGGATGTACTTAAATGAGCTTTTATCATGGTATATTTTTAAGTCTGTAATTTGTTGTTTATCTCCACCAATTTTTCGTCTAACTGCTTCTCGAATGGCATAAGACATGTAATCTTTTGCATACTCAAAACCATCATCAAGAGCGACTTGATAAACTTCACTCTCAAAACCACTCAAGTATTTGTCATCAAAGTTTTCCAAATTGTGTAAATCCCATGGCTCTAATGAATCTATCAATTTTCTAGGAATTGTCCGTGTTGCCCCTATCAAAACATCATCAAAATCTCTCTCAACTACACCACGAACAGGAGTCCACTCAACTCTAGCAACCATATCATCTACTAACTGTTCCCGCCCATTGACATAAACCCGTCTTGTAACTCTCTCATAATAGGTGTCGCCGCGAAGCCCTCTAAAGTTACTATGGGTTTGACTATCATAAGTCCAATAAGGCAGATAAATACCGTTAAATTTTGAGTCAGTTTATGTAAATTTTTTAAGGCTATTGGGTGCAACCCAGAGATTTCCCACCCATTTTTTAAAGACTACTTTTGCCTCTTTTTGGTTTATAGCAAAGGGAAGAAGTGATTTTGGTGATAGTGGCATAAGCATATCAAGGTTGGTTACGATAGGTGTGGCACAAAACGGACATTTTGTACTTCTGATATGGGCATCCATCTCAAACCCAGCTCCACATGAGGGGCAAGAAGCTTTTAAATCCTTTTCAAAATCTACTTTTGGAATACTCTCTAAGCGATAAAGTGCATCTTCTAAATCATTTTCATAAATAGGAAGTTTTGGAGGATTGATATGGTTAGTAACGCCACAATACTCACACTTTAATGCTCCCTCATCAGCACAAAAAACCAAAGAAGCCCCACATTTGTTACATGGGAAGCTTTTCTGTGTAAAGTGCGTCCCCTCTTTTAACTTTGGATTCATATCTGCCTAAAGTGGTGGAGGTGATAAAAAGTTAAATAGGGACTCTATCTCTTCAATCTCTCTTGCTTTTTTCCATTTTTCCATGCCAGTTCCCCACATAAGAGTAGATGAATTAAGTTTATTAGATTTTACAAAATCCTCAACTTCATCAATCGTAAAAGGCCCTTGCGGCTCTTTATCTTCTGCGTAATAGTACATTTTTTCATAAGGCTCAGGTGCATAGGTTTTTGGTTCACCGAAGTTTTTAGCAAGTTTTTCTGCCATGGCAAATCCAACACCCATCGCAGCCATATCTCCTGCTGCACTTCCGCCCTCTTTTGTCATAGACTCCGCAGTTTGGAAAGTGAGGTATTCGCTTAGATCTTTGATGATTCCCATGCTACTTCTTTTATCAAGCGCCTCTTCAACAGCAGGTGGAACAGAGATGTTTTCGATAATAACCGTGGTAAGTTCAAGTCCATATTTTGAAAACTCTTCTTTTATTCTCTCGGTTATATAGTCGCCTAATTGGTCATAGTTTGCCGCCAGATCAAGGGTAGGGATGTTTGAACTTGCTACGATATCTGTAAAACGAGAAATGATGATATTTCTCAGTTGGTTACTTATCTCATCAATTCCAAAGTGACCGTTTGTTCCCACAATCTCTTTGATAAAGAGAGCAGGGTCATCGATACGAACACCGTAAGTTCCAAAAGCTCTTAGGCGGATAACTCCAAACTCTTTATCTCTTAAAATGATAGGGTTTTTAGTGCCCCATTTTAGGTCTAAAAACTGTCGAAGATTACAAAAATAGACTTCTGCTTTAAAAGGGGAGTTAAACGAATGGTCCCAATGTTGAAGCGTTGTTAAAATTGGTAAGTTTTGGGTTTCAAGCTCATAGATTCCTGGTCCTAAAACATCAGCGATTTCTCCTTCATTTACAAACACAGCAGCTTGTGATTGACGCACCGTCAGTTTTGCTCCGTATTTTATCTCATTGTTGTATCTCTCAAACCGATACACCATCGTCTCATTACTCTCATCAAGCCAGTCAATGACATCAATGAGCTCACCAAATATCTTATCCCAAAAACCCATCTTAAATCCCTATTACTTTCTTAATCTACCAGCAGCTAAAAGTGCACTGTGTAGTTGTTCTTCAACTTTTTCAAGCTCTATCTCTGCATGGCGTCTTGCCTCTTTACCTTTGTTCGCAATCTCAATACTCTCATTGATCGTTGCTATTAAAGTCTCATTTGCTTTTTTGATTGACTCTATATCATAAACACCACGCTCAACTTGAGTTCTCACTTCTCGGTTAACCTCTTGTAAGTTTTCTGCATTTTTTTCTAAAAGTTCATTTGTAAGGTCAGTTGCTTTTGTAACCGCTTTTGCCGCTTCTCCACTTCTGTAAATTGTAATCGTTTGTGCCAGTTGGTTTTTCCAAAGAGGAACCGTATTTACCAGCGTTGAACTTATCTTTGTGATGAGTGCTTTGTCATTCTCTTGCACAAGTCTGATACTTGGAAGTGACTGCATTGCAACTTGGCGTGAGAGTCTAAGGTCATGAACACGACGCTCCAGATCATCTCTTGTTGCTCTAATATCTTTAAGACCTAAAGTTTTTATCATCTTTTTACTCTCACCAGCTTCAAGTGCAAGTTTTGGGATAACTTCATTGTCAAGCTCTTCTAGCTTATGCACACCAGCAGCGATATAAAGCTCTAACTCTTTAAAATAGTCAAAATTTACATCATAAAGTCTGTCAAGTGAAGTGATATCGGTCAATAGTTGTGTTTTGTGCTGCTCTAACTCATCGGTTATCGCATCCACTTGTTGTCTCACTTCTTCATATCTTCCGATAAATTTTGTGATAGGTGTTGCCATACCAAAGATTTTACTAAAAAAGCCTTGTTTTGCGTTTGGATTCATACCATCTATATCAAAACCTTTGATAGAGGCAACAAGGCTATTTAATGAATCTCCTGCACTTCCAAGTTCTTTATTTTTAACACCCTCAAGCATACTTTCACTTACACGGTTAAGGTTTTCTTGTGCACTAGCTCCAAAAAAGATAACGCTATGTGAATCATGGATATTTATCTCTTTTGCGACAAGCTCCATTTTTGTTTGGTCAATTTGACTTGAAGCTTCATAAGCAACTATTCCTTCCTCTTTCATAATAGCGTTTAAATCAGGTGTCGCCTCTTCAAGCTTAGACTCAATTACTTCTAGCTCTCCAGTAAGTTCTTCTCTAGCTTCTTCAGCTTTTTCTTGTATCTGCTTTGCATTTTCCTCTAATTTTTCAATATCTTTTTTATCCATCTTTACACTCCTTCATTTTTTAATTGTTTTGTTAACGCCTCTATCTGAACATCAAGTCTTGTGATATCATCTTCGTTCAAACGCTCCTTTTGTTGGTAAATCGTCTCTTCTACCGTCTCCAATAGATGCAGATAATTTGCTCTCATCTGTTCGTCGATATTTTTACTTTTAACATTGCTTGCATAC
>DQTU01000099.1 GCA_015662615.1 Campylobacterales bacterium
CAGAAGCAAAAGAGATAAAAACTGATCTAAAAGTTGTAGTGTCAGAAGCAAAAGAGATAAAAACTGATACAAAAGTTGTAGTGTCAGAAACAAAAGAGATGAAAAATTCAAAAATTCTAATTAAGCAAAACAAAGAGAGTGAAAATGATAAAATAGTTGCACTAAAAACTCCAGAGTTGGATAAACAAAAAGCAATTAAAAATAATTTTCAATCAACTATAGTTTTACAAAAAAACAACGACTTAAAAGAGGTTCAGCACAGTCCAATTAAAACTGAAACTTCATCTGAAAAAATAGAAGTTGAAACTGAGTCAAGCGATAAAACAGCAATAAGTACTGAAACAAAAACTCATAATATTGACAAAACTAAAAGCACTCCAGATATCAAAAAAACTTTTAGCACATTTGCGGAAGAGTTTAAAGAGAAGGTAGAAAACTACAAAGCACCATTAATGAAAATCAAAATGGAATTAAAGCCAGCAGGTTTAGGGGAGGTAGATGTAACACTTCTTAGTCGAGGAAACACGCTTCAAGTAAATATAAACTCAAATTCAAGCACGATTGCTATGTTTATGCAAAACCAAACAGAGTTTAAAAATTCACTTATCAATATGGGATTTTCAGATCTACAGATGAACTTTAGTGAGCAACAGAAAAAAGAACAAGATTCACAAAATCAGAAAAATGGGAAAAATGTTTTTGAACTACATGAAGAAAATGAAGAACAAGATGGGTTTGAGATGATCATCCCAAGATATGTATAAAGGATAAAATATGGCAGATACAACAATAAGTAGCACGAATTTAGCAGCAACCACCACTAATTCACCAGTAAACCCAAATAGTATTTTAGGAAAAGATGACTTTATGAAACTTCTTTTAACTGAGCTTCAACATCAAGATCCTACTGCACCTATGGATAGTGATAAGATTTTATCACAAACTTCACAACTAGCTCAACTAGAGTCTCAAGAAAAGACAAACAAAGCATTAGAAGCATTAACTGCAAGCTTCGCAAATAATACAAACTTTTCAGCAGTCTCAGCTATCGGAAAATATGCTAAACTTGAAAACAGCCTAACACTCACAAATGATACAGATGGAAATCCAAACCCTATCAATTTTGAACTTGACTTTGAAGAAAATATCGAAAGTGGAACCGTAAAAATCTATGATGAAAACTTTTATCTAGTTAAAACATTAGATATTGAAACAGGAGATGCTGGTAAACAATCTTTTCACTGGGATGGAACTAATGACGCAGGTGTATATGCTAGAGGCGGTTCTTACACAGTTGTAGCAAATTATGTAAATGAAGATGGTATCAACTTAAAAGGTGAATTTGGATCACATAAAATTGAATCCGTAATGTTTGAAGGTGCAGAAACTTATCTAAAATTAGGCGGTACATTTGTCTCTTTTAAACATGTAACAGAGATATATGAAAAAGACGAGCTGGTTGAGGAAGTGGTTGAGGAACAATTATGATAAATATCACTATAGTAAAGGAGATATTAAGATGAATAGCTCATTTTACAACGGTATTTCTGGTATGAAAACCCACCAATTTGGGATAGATGTCTGGTCAGATAATATCGCAGGCATCAATACTGCTGGTTTTAAAGCAAGTACGCCTGAATTTTCAAGTATTTATAATACACAACTTGCAAACTCTTATTTTGATCCAGCTTTTAGTGATGTTGGGTTAGGAAGTAGTGCACAAACTACATCAACAAACTTTGAGCATGGTACAACAGTTTCAACCGAGAGTGAATATGACATGGCAATCAATGGAGATGGCTGGTTTGGAGTAGTGGATCAAAATGGTGAAAAGTTTTATACCAGAGCTGGAGCATTTCAAAGAGATAAAGATGGTTATCTTGTTGACAATGAAGGAAATTATGTAACTGGAACATCAGCAAATAATTTTGTTGGTGGAGTGGTTATTAGTGAAGCAAAATCAACAGTTCCACTTGATAATGTCAAAGAACAATCAAAAATTTTAATACCG
>DQTU01000120.1 GCA_015662615.1 Campylobacterales bacterium
AGGTAAAAACTATGGATTAATGTAGTTTAGTTTTTGTTACTTTTGGTATCATTGTTATGTTTTTTTAAGGTGGCGACTGACCCCTTTATCTGTCCCCTTTATCTTTTTTACATCCTCTAATTTTGTTTACATGTAATCATTATATAACTCATTTTATTAATTTTTCAAATGCCTTTGTGATTTTTTCTCTTGGAGTACTTCCAAAATTGGATTCTTTAATAAACTCTTCATAGAATAGTTGATATAATTGTCAAGTTCCATAAAATAGCCTTTATAATGATGTTGTGGTAACAAAATTATACTCAAAAGTGCCTATTTATGTGCTTTAATACTTAACTTTAGTTGAGTATTAAAATAAAAACGAAGTAGCATAAAATTGAGTATATTTGATAGATTGATAGGTAAAATTGATAAAATAGTTTTTATCTGTACTCTTGTTGTGCTCTTTGCCTCTTTCTATTCTGTTTATAGCTTAAAAGGGTTATACTCTCAAAAAGAAACACTACAGTCACTTGACAATGCACTTTTTTTAACACGAAATTTACTAGAAGCAGAACAGCAACATGCACTGTCTCTTTCTCTGCTTCTTGCGCAAGATAAGTCATTTTTAGAAGCTTTTTTCAAGAACGACAGAAAAAAGGCCTTTGATATCATTCATCAAAAGATTGCAAGTTTGCAAAAATTGCAGGGTTATGATTTTGAAGTGCAGGTTCATGATAAAAATCTGCATACCTATCTACGAAGTTGGGACTACTCTGTAAAAGATATTCCTCTCGCAGCTTTTCGTAAAGGTTTGGTGCTTGTTAAAAAAAATCAAAAACCTCTTGTCTCCATTGAGGTCGGTAAACGTCTAAACATTAAAGCAATTTCACCTATTATGAAAAATGGCCTTTTTGAAGGTTCTATTGAAGTTATTGAAAGCTTTAGACACTTAAGAAAGACACTTGCAGAGCATGGCTATGCCCTATTTATATTTTTAGATAAAAAATATCTTCCTATCGCGACAACGTTGCAGCAGCATCCATTGGTTTTCAATAGATTTGTTCTGGTAAATGATAGCTATGACAAGCATAGTCTTGAGAGTCTACAAAGCTCACACTTGAAAAACCTGCAGGACTATGGTTATTTTACACAAAATGGATATGCTTTTGCCTACTTCAGCATTAAAAATTTTGTAAATCAAAATTTAGGATATTGTGTCGTCCTTTTTCAAAACGCTACGCCATTAATGTTGAAAACAAATGATGAAGTAACACCCCAAAAAGTCAATAGTTCAGGAGTCATTATTCAATGAATATTTTACTTTTAGAAGATGATGTAAGTTATAAAGAAACGATACAGGAGTATTTGGAATCTTTAAGTTACAGTGTTGAGAGCTTTGAAAACGGGGATGAGGTTGTTGACACACTCTATTGTAAAAAATATCATCTATTGCTTTTAGATATTCGAGTACCGGGTAAGAGTGGTTATGAGATCGTAAAAATGCTACGTGCGAACAAAGATGATACACCGGTGATCTTTATAACTTCTTTAACAGATATTAATAATCTGAGTATCGGTTATGAGCTTGGGTGTAATGATTATATTCGCAAGCCGTTTGCAGCACAGGAATTGAAGTACCGTGTAGAACAAGTTTTAAAACTTTTTTATCTCCATTCAAACGAAGAACGGTTTTCTCTCAATAATGAATATAGCTATAATCTCACGCAGGGGGAACTCTTTTATAAGGAAGAAGCGATTACCTTGACACCAAAAGAGCAAAAAGTACTTGATTATCTGATTACACATCTTAGTGAATATGTTTCCGCAAAGCAATTGTGGGAAGATGTCTGGGAAGAGAAGATGGTAACAGAGGCAAATATCCGCATGTGCATTAAAAAAATTCGTGATAAAACGGATGTGGATCTTATTGTCAGCAAAAAAGGTTTTGGGTACAAAATTGATAGAAAAAGATAAACGATATATCTATACATTAGCATTTTTTTACTCTATGCTTATTATCAGTGTGATGAGTCTTCCTGCATTTTTTTATATCTCTGTGGAGAAGAAGAGCTACAAGCAGACAGAGATGCAAAATCTTGAACATTATTTGTATGGCGTAGAGAAGAGTATTTATGATTTTTCACGGACAAATAAACATATATTTCATTTTCCCCGTTCACTATTTTACACAGCATGTCTATATGGACAAAATGGTAAAATGCTCTTTGCGACCGATAAAGCATTCTGTAAAAATATCACACTCAAGATAAGTCAAGATGAGATACTTAGTAAAAAAATTCTCTTAACATCCAATAGACTGCATGCGAAGCAGCTTATAATTGCGAAGAGATTCTCATATCAAAACATCTATACAAAAGCACTTATTGCAGCGCTTTTTTTGGGTGCTATTATCTTTTTTATGACACTATTCTTTATAAGAATCAGTCTGCGTCCACTTGAGAAAGCTAATAAATATCTGAATACATTTTTTAATGATGCAATTCATGAACTCAAAACACCTTTAGGCGTTATGCAGCTTAATCTAGAATTTTTACGTTCTAAAGAGGAGAGCAGAGCTCTGCGACGATTATATAACAGTATGCAGAGTATCATTTTGATTTATGAAGATATAGAGTACCACATTAAACATACACATGTACAGTATAAAGCAGAACATCTGAATTTTTCAGAATTTTTGCAAAGTCGTGTTGAAGTTTTTTATGATCTTGCAGGGATAAAAAATATTTGTATAGAGGAACATATTACGGAGAAGCTCTTGCTTGATATAAACCGTATTGAGCTGCAAAGAATTATAGATAATACAATCTCAAATTCAATCAAATACAGTCCAAAATGGACAAAAATAGTTATTAAGCT
Source organism: Campylobacterales bacterium (assembly GCA_015662615.1). GTDB lineage: Bacteria > Campylobacterota > Campylobacteria > Campylobacterales > QNZT01 > SZUA-1433. The sequence goes on from DQTU01000120.1 coordinate 2,860, forward strand.
CTATAAAGAATCAGAGCATATTATCTTTAGTGTCAAAGATGAAGGTGTTGGTATTAAAGATACAAAAAAAATATTTGAACGCTATACGCGTGAGGATGTTATTCAAGGCGGATTTGGTATTGGACTGAGTATTGTAAAATATATATGCAATAAAAACAACATCGAAATCTCTGTTGATACAAAAATCTCCAAAGGCTCCCTCTTCAGTTATAAATTTTCCTAACTCTTTTTTACTTACGCAAAAGTTACGCAACTATTGTTATTATGATGTAAATGAAAAAAGGAGAACGAAATGAAAACAAATCTATTAAAGTATTCTTTAAGTGCTGTTGCACTTCTGCTGGTAGGCTCAAATATAATGGCAGCAACACCGACAGTAGCGCCAAGAACATACCCAGCCGGTGAAGTTGGTAAAATGGTGAAGGTGGGTGAGGATATTATGATGCATACAGATACACATCCGTTGACAAAAGATATGGTAGGGAATAAACTGCAGTGTATCAGCTGTCACTTGCGTGGAACTGATGGAAAACCAGGTACGGCACCAGGCATTGCAACTTTGATAGGAACAGCAACAGCATTTCCTGCTTACTCTAAGAGAGAAAAATCTGTACAAACGCTGCAAGACAGAATCAATAACTGTTTCATGCGCAGCATGAATGGCAAACGTCCTATCATAGACACAAAAGCATCTATTGCATTGGCTACATACGTAACATGGCTTTCAACTGGTATGCCTATGAAAATGGATACAAAAAGACCTTGTAGTCCCTTAAATTCAAATCGATGGGCACAAAATGCAAAGAAATTCGCAAAAATTCAGAAAAAAGCAACACATGCGAACTATGTAAACGGTAAAAAACTCTATGGAGCCAAATGTGCGATGTGTCATGGTGCTGATGGTGCTGGTATGGGAGCATTTCCTCCACTTTGGGGTCAAAAAGCGGGTAAATGGCTTGCATACAATACAGGGGCCGGTATGAGTAAACTCAACAAAAGTGCCGCATGGGTACAATCAAATATGCCGTTTGGTCAAGGTGGAACACTTAAAGATCAAGAAGCAGCAGATATTATGCTCTACGTAGATGCACAACCTCGTGCGGATTTTAATTTACAAAAAGGTCTCTATCCAAAAAGTAAAATGGGTTACTATAATTCAAAGGTCTCAAAAGAAAAACATTCCGTGAGAAGCAACTTTAAACAGTTTGGACTTGATGTAGATACAATCCGTGGTGATCATAAAATAAAATAAAATAGATAGAAAGAAAGGCAAAATAATGAAGAAAAAAGTAATATTACTCAGTATGTTAACAGCAGGTTCCATCCTCTGTGCCAACACAACTGTAAAAACAGAAAATACAAGTACTCTAGCAAATGCTATGCAAAATGGTAAAGTTTCCGGACAGGTAAGATATTATTACATGTATGAAGATGAAGGTCGGGATTATAAAGATTATTTTGGTTCTGCTATTGGTGGGCATTTAAAATACGAAACAGGTACAATATCAGGATTTAACTTAGGTGTTGCATTTTATATTTCACATTTTTTATCGACGAATTATTCACCAACAAGCGTTGAATCTGCAGCAAGTAATAAAAACTCAAGATATGTCGCAGGACTTATGGATGCTTCTGACCCGTCTGTAACAAGCATAACGGGCATTGGAGAATTATATTTACACTATAAACACTCAAAAACTAATGTTCGCGTTGGACGAATGAAATTAAAAACACCTTTTATCAACCCTGAAGACGGAAGAATGATTCCAACTCTTGAACAAGGTGCTTGGATTAAAAGTGCTGATATAAAGAGCTTTCTTTTACAGGCAGGTTATATCAATGCATTTTGGAACAGAAGTACTTCTCAATGGAAAACAGTTGAAGAATCGTTAGGATACGGTTATGCACAAGCAAAAGCTCCAAATGGCTTAGCATCTGCTTATAAAGGGAATACAAGCACTAATGGTGTTTATATTGCATCATTGGCTTATACTGGCGTAAAAGGTCTTAAGCTTCAAGCTTGGGATTATTATTTACAAAATATCATGAATGTAGGATATCTGCAAGCTGATTATAAACGTAAAATAGGAAAATATAAATTTATTATAGCGGGACAATATATTAATGAAGCAGAAGTCGGTGATGGTGGTAATAGTGACGTTGCACACCCAGAGTACTCATATAGAGCCCAAAACGAAAAAAGTGAAGTATTTGGAGCAAAAATAGGAGTAGGCTATTCTGGTACGATGCTTACACTTGCGGCTACAAAAGTTACGCCTCAGGGAAGATTTCTTTTTCCTAGAGAGTGGGGAAAAGAGCCTCTCTTTACGTTTCAAAAAAGAGAAAGAACTGACGGTAGTGGTGATGCAACAGCAATACTTCTAACATTAGAGCAGGATTTTAAAGTATTTGGAATCAATGGTTTGAAAGTTTTAGGTGGAATTGGAAAATACAATCATGTAGATGCCAAAGACTGGACCTTAAACAAATATGGTGTTCCAAGTTATGTTCAATGGAATGTTGATGTGCATTATAAATTTAGAGGTGAGCTTAAAGGCTTAAATGTCGAATACCTTTTTGCAAGAAAAGTTGCAACAGGCAATACTTATAATAACGCAAATTTCATATTTAGAAAAAACGATTTAAATGTTCATAATTTTATTGTAAATTATAACTTCTAAATCAAATTTAATTCTCTTTTTCCCCTCCTTAGAAGGTCTTTGTAGATTTTTCAATACTATAACAATAATTAAAAAAATCTACAAGTCCTTATTTTTGATAATATTATCGGATAAAGAGACAGCCTTAACAGCCATCCCCTATCCTAAGAACCGTGCTTGCCACTTTCGCGGTACATGGCTCAAGCTAGAGATTGAAATATTAATGTAGCTATAAACCTGCGTAATTCCTGCATTTATTATATCTGCTATTTCTTTTTACAAATTGTGTAATATCTCCAACATATTTCTCATATTGTGATTTTAGTTTGTTGTATTAATTTTATACTTTTTTTTCGTTTTAGCAACAAGCACAAGCCCTAACTCTCGCATAATAGTAGCTATACGGCGCCTAAAGACAATAAATCCATACCTTTGACATAGGAATAAAGGGGACAGGGAATAAAGGGGACAGTCGCCACCTTAAAAAACGTAACAATGATACTAAACGTAACAAAA
>DQTU01000015.1 GCA_015662615.1 Campylobacterales bacterium
AAGCACAAATATCTTCTAAAAGTCCAGGTCCTCCTGTAGAAGAACCAATCAAAACCACTTTTGTTGCAGGCGTTGAACTGTCTGTTTTTTCCGCTGGTGCTCTTCTTCTCGCTTCACGACGCTCTAACGATTTTGTAGCTTCTTGAATTCTTTTTTCTAACCTTCGTCTTGGTATTCTAGAGGCACTTTTAACATAGGCCAAAATATCATCCGCCGTATTTCTAAGCCCTAAATTACTCGTTCCAGGTTTTGCAATACAATCAATAGCTCCAAGCTCTAACGCTTCCATCGTAGGTCCTGCATCTTCGGTTGTAAGTGAACTTACCATCACGATAGGCGTTGGAGAATCTTTCATGATATGTTTAACTGCTGTGATACCATCCATTACCGGCATGTTGATATCCATCGTTATTGCGTTGTACTGCACTTCCATAGCTTTCTCACATGCTACTTGTCCATTTTTCGCAAAATCAACTTCATAACCTTCATCTTCCAAAAGTGAACCTAACTGTTTTCTTACTAATGCAGAATCATCTACCACAAGTATTTTCTTAGCCATTATGCAGTCCTTCCTAAACCAGATTAACGCTTAACAGGAGTTCAAAAGGCATAAGGTTTGGATTTGAAAATATGTAGGACTGCTTATAGCAATTCAAATATTTTCATATTCAAAGATTGTGCCTTTTTGAACTCCCCTTCGGGCGTTTCAATTTTGCCCATTATCTTCGTTATCACTCCTTGAATTAGCAAAGCTAGTCCTGCGTCGTGATGCCTCGATAATGGGCAAAATTGAAACGCTGTTAAGCGTTAATCTGATTTAGGAAGGACATGCCTCCTCTTCATCTATTTTTATCTCATCTTTTAAAAAGAGATTTTGAATTGCTATCTTTAAAATCATTCGCTCTCCACCATCGAGCAAGATCGTATGTGAAAAAATATTTTCTGCATCACTATTTTCTTTTATAGTATTTAAAGGGATATTGATGATATCGCTCACAGACTCCACAAAAAAGCCCACTTTTGAACCATCGATCTCACTTATGAGGATATTTCCCTCTTCAAATGTTTTCTCTTTGAGTCCTAGTTTGCTCATAAGAGAGACTACTGGAACCACTTCTCCTCGCAAGTTGATCATCCCTAAAATATACGCTTTGGTAACTGGAACTTCAGTAAACCCTTCATAACGAACAATCTCTAAAATATCATCAATATCCATCGCAAACTCTTCATCTTCAAGCTTGAAGATCACCACTTCATCAAAATTTTCATAGTCACGCTCTAATGTATTACTCTCAGAATTTTTATTCTCATTTTGCATATATGCCTGTACATTTAAAGTAAGTGTTTTGAGATAATTGTTACTTAAAATCGTGGTCAGTTTTGACTCTGTTTTTGCAATTGCTGATACTTTTTCATCTCTATATTTCACAGAAAACTCTTCAAGCTGGTTGTCATAGATCTCAGTAATATCTTCAATACTATCCACCAAAAGCCCAACCAATGCCCCATTTGAATGTACAATTAAAATACGATTTTTTTCACTCCTTATCGCCTCTTTTTTAAAATGAACTCTAAGATCCAAAACAGGGATTACTTCACTTCTTAGTGTGATCAACCCTAAAACTTCTTTTGGGCTGTTTGCAATCGATATCATCGTTTTTGAATCAACAATAATTTCTCTTACCGTATCAATTAAAATACCAAATTTTTCATCTTCCATGTTAAACACAAGATACTGTTTATAACGCTTTGCATCCTTTGTCTCAACTTGGTTAGATTTGTTTTTTACCTGTTTTTTATCTTTTGCTTCTAACTTTGTGATGGAGACTGATTCAAGTAAAAAATCTAAACTAAGAATTTGCACTACACTATCAGCATGCTTCATAAATCCAATCACACCATCATTGCTATTATCTATATACTCAACTGTTTGGGCATCTACATCGATATTTCCAAGCACTTCTTCAACCATCAAAGATATCAATTTATCCTCTCGATTTAAGATAAGTGCCCTAGCTTCTGATTTTGTCACATCCATTGACTGCGAAGTTAAAAGATGTAAAGCGTCATATACAGGTACGATCTGCCCCTCAGTAGAACAAAGCCCTAAAATAGACTTTGAACTGTAAGAGACAGGAGTGAGTTCAGGGGTACGATCGATCTTGATAAGTGCTTCACTATCTATTGCGTACTCTGCTCCCTCTAATTTAAAAATCAATGCTTGATTCATATCTTTTCCTTCATATCAATTATCATCTTTGCATGAAGCAAAAGCCCTATGCAAATTCACACTCTACTAAAGCACAATGCTTCACATCGTATCTTTTGATTTGTTTTACTCTTAACCTTGCTGAAGCTCATCTGCTAAAACTGCTAACTCTTCGATACCATCACTCATGTTTGTGATCGTTTCAATGATAAGCTCACTTGCTTTTCTTGATTCTGCAGCATTAGTCGCTGAAAGTTCAATCGCTTTTTGAATCTCTTCTATGCCTCCAAGCATGGCCGTTAAACCCTCACGATCCATATCATTCATCATTTTAAGATTTTGATAACTCTCTACAACATCACTTATCATGCCTGTGATTCGATCTATCTCTAAAACTAATGCATCAATGATATTTTTTTCACCCTCTTGCGTTTTGAGAAGATTGTTCCAGTCACTACTTACTGACTCAATTTCACTATTCATACCTTCAATCGTATCGTTGATCTTTTCTGTATTTGATTCACTATCTTGTGCAAGATTTCTGATATCAGCACTCACTACCTCAAAACCTTTACCAAAGTCTCCCGCTCGTGCGGCTTCTATACTTCCACTAATGGCTAACATGTTAAGCTGGATGATACTGTTTGAGATATTTCTAACGGTCTTTTCAACATTTCTAGACTCTCTTTTTATCTTTCCTAACTCACTATCGGCTCCACCACCCTCAACGATAGATCTTTCAAAATCTGCTTTGATTGCTAAAATCGTTGTCTTAATGTGTGCAAAACTTCCTTTAAGTATGTCAAAGTTATTTCTTACAATGGTAATGACGCTGTTGATATCATCAGAGACTTTTGTAGCCCCTTCAACAACCTCTTTTGTTTTAATTGCATTTTCATTGGTTCTTGCACTTAACTGCTCTATGTCATTTAATGAAGATGTAACATCCGTCATACTCTCTTGGATTGTCTCAACAGAAGAGCTGAGTGCATCAGCACTTACTGCGATATCTTCTGATGATTTTGCCGTATCTGTAGAGTACTTAAGCTCTTCGGAAAGCTCAGTTAACTCTTTGATATCATCTTCAGTTTGAGCCAATGAAGAAGCTTGAATTTCAATCGCATTAAAAGTCTTCTCAACTTCTATAGCAATCTTTGCAGATACTTCTGCAATCTCTTCACTTGCTTTTTGACTAAAGTCTGCTGAGCTTAAAAGTTCTTGTGTAAAGGTATTGGCATTTCTTGCCGCTTCCACAGAGTAGTCTGCAATCTTTGTTAACTCCTCAAGTGTTAAAGAGAGTTTTCTACCGTCAATTCCTGTTTTTTCGATGATACCAGTAGTCCCTGTAATGCTATTTATAATTTGATCGATGCTCACTTGGATATTATTTACCAAATCATCGATAAATTGTGCATTTTTTTCACTATTCCCCGCTAATGCTCTTGTCTCACTAGCCACCACTGCAAATCCTTTACCATGCTCTTTTGCACGACTCGCTTCAATAGCAGCGTTAAGTGCCAAAAGATTAGTTTGATCAGCAATCTTAGCGATAAATCCTACCGCTTCTCCGATATTTTGAGAACTCGTTTTTAACTCTTCTGATTTTTGAGAAGACTCTTTTGCAATATCCGCAGAAACTACCATTTTTTCAACAGTAGAATTTACTTGATCTACTGCAGAAGTAATCACTGTACCAGTATTGAGCGTTGTCTGAATCGCTTTTTCAATCGTACTAAACATTTTGTCTAGATTTCTATGTCTATGATTTACACCCTCTAAAACTTGCTCACTTGCTCCACTATTCTCTTCCGCTGCCGTTGCGATTTGATCCATTGAACTTTTTAACTCTTCAACCGCACTTACACTCTCTTGTGCATTATCTAAAAGAATATTTGCAATATCTGCAATGCTTTCACTTGTCTGTTGTTGTTTAACCAATGTTCTAGTTTTTCGTGTTTTAGATGCTGTTGGTGCAGGAGCTGCACTTCTGTCAAAATTTGCTCTATTTTTTACTAATGCCATAATCTATTCCCTTTTACTTCAATGTCTTATATAATTCGTCATATTTTTTGACGTCATCACGAGATGGTTTGGTTCGGATAGATACATACTTGATCTTTCCATTTTTATCTACATTTTTCAGTACCGTTGCATAAACCCAGTAGTAGCCCCCGCCTTTTCGTGCATTTTTTACAAATCCTGTCCAAAAACCTTTTGCTTGAACATCATCCCAAAGCCCTTTAAAAGCCACACGAGGCATATCAGGATGTCTTACGACATTATGAGGTTGCCCAAGAAGTTCTTCCTCTGTAAAATTTGCTACTCTTAAAAAAGATTCACTAGCATAAGTGACTATCCCTTTTTCATCTGTTTCTGAAAGCAGATACAGATCATCATAAAGCACTTCTCCGTCCTCTAAATAGGTTAACCCATCTCGCAACTGTTCTTCTACCATGTAGTTCTCCTTAATTGTATTGAAAGTAGTATCGGACATTTAAAATTTTTTTTTAATCTTAACTTTTGTACAATCATCTTTATGAAATATATTATGTACTTATTACCTATTTTTATACTTCAAGGCTGTTTATACTTCAATGATCGTGGAGTTTCTGGACATCTTTATGATAATTGTCGTAGTTATTATGATGGAGATGGCAACTTTATCGAAGAGTGCGATGGAAACATTATCGACTATGATGAAGCAAAAGAGGGAATTCTTGCTATAAAAGATGAGATCAGCGTTGAAAATAGTGGAAGCGGTACAAATATTGAAGTTTTATCAAGGCAAGAGCAAAATGAATTAATCAAGGAAGAAATTGAACTTATCCCATCTCATTGCAAGTAGAGAAAAATGGTTAACTTGGAAAAATATCGCGCCATTAAGAGAAACACTAGAGCAGCTACCGCAACTATCTACAAAATATGAGATTAATGATACGATCTCTATCATTGGAGAAATACCTGAGAGCTTAAAAAAACAAATCTATGACTTCGCTTATGCACTTCGTCCATGGAGGAAAGGTCCTTTTCAGATTTTTGATACCTTTATAGATAGTGAATGGCAGAGTTTCATCAAATATAATCTTCTAAAGCCCTATTTTAATTTAGAAGGAAAAAAAGTTGCGGATATTGGATGTAACAATGGCTACTATATGTTTCGTATGCTAGAACAAAATCCAAAAAAAATTGTAGGTTTTGACCCCTCACCTCATTTTAAAACCCAATTTGATTTTATCAACCATTTTATAAAAAGTGATATTGTTTTTGAAATGCTTGGTGTTGAACATGTAGATATCTATGATGAAAAATTTGATGTTATCTTTTGCCTTGGAGTTCTTTATCATAGAAGTGACCCTGTAGGCACACTCAAATCTTTAAAAAAAGGTTTGGAGAAAAATGGTGTACTTTATCTTGATACCTTTATGATCGATGGAGAAGAGGAAATTGCCCTTACTCCCAACAAAACTTATTCTAAAATTCCAAATATCTACTTTGTACCTACCATCCCTGCCCTAAAAAACTGGTGTATGCGTGCGGGGTTTAAAACATTTGAAGTTCTTGAAATCAAAGAGACACTTTTAAATGAACAAAGAGTAACAGATTGGATAGAGGGTGAGAGTTTAGGAGATTTTCTAGATCCAAATGACCAAAAAGTAACAGTCGAGGGTTATCCTGCACCAAAAAGAGTTTATATTAAGGCATCTGTATAAATCTTATCACTTTTTTTCCGATACTTAATGTAACAACAAAATATAGGGAATTTAATGAGTGAAGTTTTAGAAGAGAATAAAATTGAAAAAGATGATCTAACACTAGCAAGTGAGTTAAATTCTCATAAAAACATCCATGCAAATCACTCTTACAAACTCTTAGAACTCTCAGAAGGCTATGCCAGAACTTCAATTAATTCTCAAAAATCTGAAACCGTTGACAAAGAAAATATTGTTTATGACGGTTCTATCTTTTCAGCGGCAAACTTCTGTGCCATGGCAGCAGTTAATGAAGAGCATACATTCCTTATCAGTGCAAATATAGACTTCTTAAATCAAGTCAATACCGAAGATGAAGAGGTAATATTTGAAGCCCGTGCAAAATCTAATATATCTGGAAAAAAACAGATTGAAGTTCAGGGAAAAGTAAATGGTATTACCATATTTTTAGGAAACTTTGTTGCCATGAAACTTGACAACAAAAGTCTGATAAAATCTACAAAATAGAACGAATTTGAATCGCAAAATAGAGAATAAAGAGATTTAAAACAAAAATCCCCAGTGAAGTTCCACGAGATATAACTTTTTCAACCTGTGAACGCTCACGCCCATGAGCATTCATGGAGATATACATATGAACCACCGTAGCGAAAATAATCATCCCAACCAAAGTGATCTTTGTATAAAGAAACTCTGTAAGTGCAGCATCTGGACCTTTCCATAAGGTATGCAATCCATAATGCATATAAAGATAAGTTCCAGATGTAAGCAATATTACCAATACAACCGACTCAAAATAACCATAAATTGGACCCATGTGATGATAAACAATTTTCATCGCATCTTTATCTCTCATAAAGATCCCAAGTGCAAAAAGAAGCATTGCCCCGCCTATCCATGAAGCTGCTGCCAATATATGAATATAAACTATAATATCTGCCATATTAATTCCCTAACCCATCTACTTCATAAAGCTCTTTAAATAAAAAAGCTTCAATGACATCATCTATTTCTCTTTGAATTGGAGCTTCCAAAACAGGGATAGACTCCTCCATAAATGGCCAAACATAATCATTTTTATCAGCAACGACAACTACATCTATCATCGCTTTGTACTCATTTCTATCCTCAAGATACTCTATATTTTGAACTCTTCCCTCAAGAAGCTCAAAAAATCCCCAAATTACAACTTTATCTAAATTGACAAGCTGCCCCTCATCTTCTTCTTTTGCCGATAACGGCATTAAAATAATCATCTCTCCCCTTTGTTACTATTGTTTTGTTTTTGTTCTAAATGTATCGTTTGTGTTGGAAACGCCATCTCTAAATCATTTGCTTCCAATATCTCCCAAATTTTCATCATAACATCTTCTTTCACTTCAAGCCATGTTGCCCAATTTGTTGTTTTTGAAAATGCATAGATCATGATATTTATCGATGAATCTCCAAAGGTATCTACATGAACCAAAAGTGTTGATTTTACCCCTAAAAGATCACTACTCTCAATAAGAGAGGAGCGTCTTCCAATAACACCTGTTTTACTCTCTGTTGAAATATCAGGATGTTTTATCAACATAGCTCTAATTTCATCAACCGCTTTTAAAAGATTCTCTCTCTTAGCATCATATGAAACTCCAATATACATCTTGATACGCCGCCCTACTTTTCGTCTATTCCAGTTTTTTACTGATTCATTGGCAAGTTTAGCATTTGGAACTGAAATGAGTGCATTATCAAAAGTTCTAATTTTTGTACTGATAAAACCAAGCTCAATCACCGTTCCCTCAACACCAGCAACTTTTATCCAATCCCCTTGCGAAAAAGACTCATCAAATATGATCTTTAAAGAGCCAAAAAAGTTTGATATCGTATCTTTTGAAGCCATAGCAATCACTAAACCACCAAGTCCTAAAGAGGCTAAAAAACCTGTGATATCAACACCAAGCTCTCTTAAAATAAGTAAAAAAGAGACTAAAATGATAATAACTTTTATAATCTGCTTGATAAGGTTTACAAGCTCTTTTCTAAAAGCTTTATTTCTCTTTTTATAACTACTCACAAAATAGAGATCAAAGATAATAGTGATAAGCGTGATAAAAAAGCGTGCAAATCCAAAAACGAAAGCAATATAGAGGATTTTCTCTATAACAAAATGAGGATCTTCAGGATAAAAAAGCACATCTACAGCCAAGCTTGCACCAAAAAGTTTTATCAAAAACGCCAAAGGCTCTTTCAGTGGTAAAAAATCCTCAACTTCGATATCATCATGGATATCCGTAGTTTCAGGAAAAACTTTTTTAAGTGCTGGAAAAATCATCTGTCCGATATTTCTAAATAGATAAGAGAAGAGTATGATCAAAGCAAAAAGTACTAACCGTCCGACATCTGTATGGATAAAGCTAAGATAGTGATTGATACTCTCAAATAAACTCATCGTGTTAAAACTATCTATAACGGTGCTAAGTTCTAACGACTCAACCATAGAAACATTTGAATCTTCTGTTATCTTCAAAACCGCATCGATAATAGTTTTTGTCTCATTATCTTCAACTCCAAAGAGAAAAGTCGTAAATATAAATAAAAAAAGAAAAAGTTTAAACACGTTCTAATACCTCTTTTTTTAATGCTTCTTTATCAATCTCTCCATAGTAAAGTGAAATTGATTTTTTATAAACGATGAGTGAAGGAATCATATAATTTGCCAAATGTTTTTTAAGCTCAAATATCATCTCATTTTTGCTTATCTCACTCGGAGCACTATAAACCAAAACAATCTCCTCTTCAATCTTCTCATTCTCAATAGAAAAAACAGCACATGAGGTAACATTTGGGATATTTTCATAAACCACACTCTCAATCTCAACAGGACTCACACGATAACCGCTTGTTTTTATCATATCATCTAGCCGTGCTACAAAATAGAGATAATCCTCTTCATCACGATAGACATAATCCCCACTAGCAACCACAATCTCATCTGTTAATGCACCCTCTAAATTGATAACTTTTTCTAAAATTTTAATACTTTTAAAACGCATATCGGTATCTTCTTTTGAGTTCCAATACCCTTTATAGATACAAGCCCCTCGATGAATAAGCTCTCCAACTTCACGAGGTTTACAACACTCTCCATGTTCATTGATAACATACAGATCAACATCAGGAATTGCTTTTCCGATAGAATCAGGACGGATTTTTATCTGATTTGGGTCAAGAAATGCGGAACGAAATGCTTCACTCAAACCATGCATAGAGAAAAACTTCACATTTGGAAAGTACTTATCGATATCTGCTCTCATTTGAGAAGTTATTTTCCCACCAGATGAAGTAATGATACGAATACTTGAAAGCTGTTCGGGTGTTGGCAGACGGTGTGGGTCTTCGTCAAACATTTGTGAGATATGAACAGGCATAATAGGAAGAATTGTGACTCCATCTTGGATAAGGTGGTTAAAAAAATCATTTGAAAGTACCATCTTGTGAATGGCTAGAGGGATTTTTTTATAAAGTGCACAAAAAATTTGATTTAAACCATAATCAACATTGAAAGATAAAAGACCAGAAAGCACATCATCATCTCTCAAATCAAGATAACTTGAAACTACTCTAGCCCCATCGATTAGATTTCGGTGTGTGATCACAATCCCTTTAGGAAAACCAGTCGCAGCAAAACTATAAGTGATGACAGCATTGTCATGACCTTTTATCGAACACTCACGCTCACTAGAGTAATATTTATAAAGCTCGTCAAATGCAACACCCTCAGAACTTATCGATTCATAAGTGATGATTTGACCTTCAAATGAAGTAGCAGCTAAACTTTCAACTTTGGTCTTATCGGTGATAATACATTGAATATTGCAATCTTTGATGATATGATTTACCTGTTCAGGTTTTAAAAATCTTGTAATAGGAACAATTACAAAATCTGTTGACAAAATAGCCAAAATAGAGATAACTTGTTCAATACCCTTATTTGAATAGATACCGATACGACTCCCTTTTGGAAGATTTAAAGTGTCAAAATAATTCGCAATTTGATTGACTTTTTTAAAAAGTTCATCAAACGAAACTGTTTTCTCTCTCTGTTTTAATGCAACTTTTTTTGGTTTTGTCACTTGTGCAATTTCTAAAAGATTTCTTATACTATTTACTGACATCTTCTACTCCTATCGTCCAAATTTTATACTCTGTATCTATTATGATCGTCGGAATTTGATGAAAGCCTAGTATCTTCTTATAAAAAAAGTTCAATATCAGTTCAACATCATCAAAACTTAACACTTTTGTAATTCCACCCGTAAAAACGATACTATTTAGCTTTTCAACATCCAAAGTGATATAGCCCTCATGCTGCGATGAAACTTTATAAAGCACCAAAAATATAGAGAGTTGCATCAAAATCTTCGTAGCATTTTCACTCTTCTCTTCCAAGATATTTTCCGTAACATTCAGAAGGTTTAACAACTCATAAACAAACTCATTATTTTTTGCAGCAAAGACCAAAGAATCTCTTGACTTATAAACACCCAATTTTTTCAAAACCAACCTATCATAACCACTCTCTTGAATAAGGTTATCATGGACTAAATCCGTACCATAGTGGATATCCGTCGTTGCACCACCAATATCAATCAAGATAAAAGGGTCAACCACATCAAACTTTTTATGAAGAGACTCTAATGAACTATTTACGATATACGGTGTCGAATAAATTTGATTTGCCGTGATATGGTAAAGCTCTTTGATATCCTCTTTTCCAATGATATCTGATTGATAAAGGTTGGTAAGATAATGTTTTAAACCCTCTTCTTCTACTTGAAGTCTATTGTTTACGATATTGTCCAGAATCACGATATTTTCAATATTTTCTCTCATAAACTCTACTTCTAACGCACTTCCTACATAAACAATATTTGAGTAGTTAATGTTCTTAAGATATTTCAGAAGTTTTTCATCAAAAATCCCACTCACACTATCGATACCACCCACGATGATAACCACATCAATAAGTTCAGCAGGAATAGCATAGGATTTGATGCTTGAAAACAGAATCGTATCGATTATATTGATACCAGAGTTATAAGCGATATTGGTTGCAAATTTGAGACTAAATGAGTTTGTTACTCCGATGATAAGTGTGCTTAAACCGCCATTTGCAGAGGAGCAGATATGGATATCCTCTTTTTCAAACTTAGCGATAAGCTCTCCACACTTCTCTTTCAAATCATCTTCTATAGTTTTATCAAAGTTTCTAAAAAATTGCTCAATTTTTCCATTTGAACTTGCTTTAAAATAGGTACTTCCCACATCAATTAACAGTTTACTCATAACATGATTCCTATAC
>DQTU01000041.1 GCA_015662615.1 Campylobacterales bacterium
TATAAAAAATAAAATATATTTTAGATTGTCTCAATCCCCTTAAAATCGGGTCAGATCGTAATGAATACGAAAATCATATGCAAGCAGTTTTGAAAGTCTCAATCCCCTTAAAATCGGGTCAGATCGTAATCAGGGTTAATACAAAATAGTAAAAGAGGAGAACAAGTCTCAATCCCCTTAAAATCGGGTCAGATCGTAATCAAAAGGAGAAACAAAATGACACTAAGCGATTTAAGTCTCAATCCCCTTAAAATCGGGTCAGATCGTAATGGCAACAGTGGTAAGTGAAACATCGTGTTTTAGGGGATTTTGAGAGTGCTTTGAAACTTAAGGTAAACTTTAATGGTCTGTTTTGTGCTTTTGACATCTTTAAAACTCCCAAAACTCCGTAAAACAAAACCTTAACCAAAACTTTTATGAAAAAGTTGTTGAATCATGAAGATCTATGGCTTGTCCAAGCTTGAAACCAGGGTCTAAAACTGTATAGATCCTGACATCGTCTTCATCTATGTCGATTACTTCATTTATTGATTCAATTATATCAAAAAGCATCTCTTGAGAAACTGAAGGTGCAAAAAATACTGAAAATTGGATGCGCATCGCAAATTTTTCGAGATTTTTTGCTAATTTTCTTAAACGTTTGCTGTCTGATATGTCATAACAAATGATGTAGTCAGCCTTTTTCAAATTACACCTCAAAACTTATTTTTGCAATTATTGTTCCGTGTGAATCTATGAAATAGATTGGAATATTTTTTGCCAATGTTATTATTACATTCATTGGAACTTTGATCTCTTTGTTTATGTAGATTGATTCTAATTGATTTAATCCTATGTATTGAACTTCATAAATAGTGCTGATCTCTAAATATGTGGTTTTAAATATTACTTTGGCTTTTGAATTTTTGATGATTAGTGTTCTTTTCATGATATTGCACTTCTTAGTAATGCTATCTCTTCATCTATTTTAGGCATTAGACTATTGCCAAACTCTTTTATCTCTTTCCATAATCTTTTTCTACTTTCATAGCGTAAAAAGATTCCATTTTTCTTAGTAAAATCATCGGATGTCAAAGTTTCATCTAAAAACCATTGTGCAACTTTTTTGTTTATTTCAGAGCGGAAAATCTCCAAAATGTCTGAGCTTAAACCATTGTGCGATCTGAAAGGTTCATGTAGATAAGAGATGGAAGCATCGAAACCGTAAATATATAGCCTTGCTGTAATGAGGTTGTAAAAGTATGTGTATAGATAGGAGAGTATGGCATTTACTGGGTCAAGCGGTGGATTTTTGGATCTTTTGCCTTTATGCAGTACCTTTGGAAGAGTTGAAAAGTAGTGTTTAAAGTAGATTCTTGAAAAGCTTCCTTCAACTCCAAGCAGTCCAGATATATTTTCTGAGTTGTTTATTTTTTGTAACCAGTTGGTTGTATCTGTTGTTATTCCCATGCTTTTAAGATGTTTTGAGTGGTTTTTAACTTTCTCTTCTAAAAAATATTTGGCAAATTCAAGTCTATTTTTAGTTGCTGAAGTATATTGTTGTATTTTTAGATCACTATTTTTAGCTTCTAATGGAAGTGTAAGAGAGAAGTTTTTACTGTTTCTTGAGATTATTAAGACTGGAATACGCTCTTTTGAAAGTGTAATTAGTGTTTTTGTACCAATTTCCATATCTCCACAAAGAACTAACATATCTATGAGTCGAAATGGAATATGTTGATCATCTATGGTAATACCACTGTTTTTTATGCCAATTTCTATTTTATTTTTATCTACAATAACTGTTTTCATATGATGATACTCCCATCTTCAAAATGTAGCTGTTTTGCTTTTCCAAGCAGAATGGCTTTTGGCATTACTTTTATGACATTTACACGATCCTCTTTTGGGTCTATAGAGTCGAGAAGTTCATCAGAGAGTACAGGCAGTTCACTACTTTCCAGTACACTTTCCAGTGCACTTTTTTGACCACCTAATGCATAAGAGTAAGCAACTTTTGCACAGCGTCTTCTGCGTTTGTTACTTTTAACATCATAAGCAATGATATAGTGTGCACTCATAACAACTCCATTTTTAGTTTTGTTATGAGTAGTATATAGTTTGTAAGTGACAAATAGTGTCAAAAAAGCAGTTTGTGATAGTTGTTTAATTTAAGTAGTTTTTTATCAAAAAATTCTGCATTTTTGTAAAATTTGTAAAAAATAGTGAGAAGTTAGAAAAAATTCGTAAAGATGGCTCTGTTTTCAAGACTTCAAGAAAATAAAAATCTTTTGCTATAATGAAGTAAAGATTTAGCTATGAGGAAAA
>DQTU01000196.1 GCA_015662615.1 Campylobacterales bacterium
CACTAAATAAACTTGCTATTGATAGATTTACACCAGTTGGTCCTTTGCATCCGCAAAATCACCAGTTGATAGATATCACAGGTAAGAAAATGCAACTTCTTTACGATATGCCTTTCCCTCTTGGAGAGCCACATCAAGCAGTCGCTATTCGTGCGTCTAAACTACATACACATGTGCGTTATAAAATGGGTACAAATTCTAAAACAGGTAAACAACATCCTGGTAAAACACTTGCGGGTGAAGAGAGAATCGAGAGAAATGGTAATAATGTAACAGTTTTTGCTACTTTAGTTCGTTCACATATCAATCCAGAGAGAATCACGGTAAACAAAGGGGATAAAGTTACTATCCACTTGACAAACCTTGAAAGAGCACAAGATGAGACACACGGATTTACTGTAGATCATCATGATATTCATGCTTCATTAGAACCAGGTGAAACGACAAGTATTCAATTTACTGCAGATATAGAGGGTGTTTTCCCTTACTACTGTACAGAGTTTTGTTCAGCGCTTCACTTAGAGATGATGGGTTACCTTATGGTTAAAGATCCAAACAAGACTTATACTTCTGCTAAAAAGCTTAAGATGGCAACGATGTCACCTGAAGCATTGAAGAAAGAGTATGATGCAACTGTCGCTACAAATACAGCAACTGACGTAGTTATTCAAAGTGTTGTGAAGTTCTTAAAAGATAACAACTATGCAGATCATCCAACGGTTGCTGCACTGGTAACAGATGCACTTGACCAATATGGACAAATCCCAGCTCAGAAAAAGCTTTCAGACGAAGCACTAGCTGCTGGTGATACTGAAAAAGCGATTTTGTTTGAAAATATGATTTGGCAGTATATGGTAAAAACAGCAGATGTTGGAATCCGTGCCAAAGATTTATTGACTAAAAAAGTGGCTACTAAACAATCTTCTGCAGCAGCAGCAGGTGAAGCAGCATTCCACGAGGGTGGTTGTTCTGGTTGTCACGTTGTTGGTAAAGTAAGTTCGGGTCCAGATTTAACTGGTGTACTTAGCCGTCATGAAAATGGTGAACAATGGGTTTATGACTTTATCAAAAATCCTGATCATAAGTATGATGATGCGTATGTAAAATCTATGATTGGATATTTTAATCTTAAGATGCCTAATCAGAATATGAGCAATGAAGAAATTAAAAATATCATTGAATACTTTAAATGGATTGATGCTAACGCAAATCTATTTTAGACTATCTTAATTACGCCTAGTGAGCAAAGCTCCCTAGGCTAGCGCTGACGCTATGTCCTGCTCAGCGCAGGACTCGCGTGCAGATAAACCGCACTTGTTGGTTTATCTATTGCATTTTGTTTATTGGTTGAGTTTTTGGCGTGAAACTTGGCTTTCTTTTTGAATCAAGGGTATTTTTCTCTTGATTTAAATCAAATAATTAATCAAATAACTATGGTACTATCTCAATAGATTTAGTTTATACTTTATCAGTAAAATTTTGTTTAATTTGATTTGAAAATTTTCAAATGACATTAGATAAATTTAAAGGGAGAGAGATATGAATGCATCGATGTTAAAGTCTCGTATTTTTGCGATTATAGCTTTGGGGATATTCCTCTATGGTTTTGTGATTCCGACAGTTGGTTTTCATGGGGCGATAGATAAGGTACATCAAGGGAAAGTAGAGTCGATTTCGCCTGCTACATTTTCACTATGGAATTATTACAACAAAGATAGATACTTAAACTCAGCAACACCAAAAGAGTTGCAAGGGGATTTTCAAAAGATGATTGATGAGGGTGCTGAACTGGGTGTGGCTTCTATGCCTATCTGGTCTGTGTCACTTGAAGCACCAAACTATCCAAAAGAGGCATTTCCTATGGGGATTCCTGTCTATTTTCATTTTGATGGATTTTCTGGTGAAGTACATGAGATGAATACGATCAACCACTACATCGGTATGGATCCTATGGAGAGAGGTGGTCCTTATGAGAGAGTACTTGCACCTTATGCATTAGTGTTTACCGCTTTTTTAATGGCGCTGTTTATCATATATAATGGTAAAATTTTCTCACTATTTATGGTTATTCCAGCAGCGATGCCACTTATCTTTATAGGGCTTTACTCTTACTGGCTTTATTGGTTTGGACACAATATGCATGATTATGGTGCTTTTAAAATCAAGCCTTTTATGCCAACAGTTTTTGGAGACGGAAAAGTGGCGCAGTTTGTGACACATTCGTATCCTGCGATTGGTTTCTGGCTTTTAGTGGCTGTGAGTCTTTTTTCACTTTTGGCGATTATATCACGTTCAAAAGCCTATAAAGCACAATAGAAAAACTATTTAGAGAAGAGGGAGTTTAAAAGATGCGCATACTTATCATGATAGTACTTATCATAAATGTCTTACAGGCAAAAAATGTCTTACAAGATGTTATCGATAATGCCGATGAAAATGCCATTATCAAACTTCCTAAAGGGCTCTATAAAGGTGATATTGAGATTAATAAACCATTGACGATTATCGGACATCCTGATGGTTCTACGATATATGGAAGTGGTAAAGAGACTGTTATCAAAATCAAGAGCTCTTTTGTCACTTTAAAAAACCTGAACATTCGACACAGTGGTGATATGCATCAGCGGATGGATGCAGGTATTGCTGTAGAAAACGCAAAATATATTGAAATCATTGATTGTGATATTGATGATTGTCTTTTTGGTATAGATTTACAGATGGTGTCATATTCTAAAGTTGTAGGCAATAAAATCAAGTCAAAAGATTTGTCTTTAGGGCTTAGAGGTGATGGTTTGCGTCTTTGGTATAGCAATGACAACTTAATAAAACAAAACCACCTCACTCATTCACGTGATATGGTGGTATGGTATAGCCACGGCAATACCATCGAAGAAAATTTTGGTGAGTATAGTCGTTATTCTCTACATTTTATGTATACGGGTGCCAATATCGTACGAAACAATACTTATGAGCATAACTCAGTTGGTATCTTTTTTATGTATTCACGCGATACAGTGGCGACG
>DQTU01000103.1 GCA_015662615.1 Campylobacterales bacterium
CTTCCTATCATGACTGTTCCTGCTCCAACTGCTAATGCTTTGGCAACATCTCCAGAGTATTTGATACCACCGTCTGCGATAACAGGAATTCCGTGAAGTGCTCCCTCTTTTGCACAAGTTTCTATTGCAGTTATTTGTGGTATTCCCACTCCTGCAACGATTCTTGTGGTACAGATACTTCCAGGCCCAATTCCCACTTTTACAGCATCTGCTCCAGCTTCGATGAGTGCTTTTACGGCTTCTGGTGTTGCTACATTTCCTGCAATGACTTGGATGTCAAATTTACTTTTTATCTCTTTTACGGTGTCCATGATACCTTTTGAGTGTCCGTGAGCAGAGTCTAAAACTAAAACATCTACACCTGCATCAATTAACGCTTGTGCTCGGTCAATTTGTCCAACACCGATTGCTGCTCCACAGCCAAGTCTTCCATATTTATCTTTATATGAGTTTGGAAACTCTTTTCGTTTTTTTAAATCTTTTATAGTGATAAGACCTGCAAGTGTTCCATCCTCTTTGACAAGTGGAAGTTTTTCAATTTTATGTTGTTTAAAAATCTCTTCAGCACCTTCAAGTGAGATGCCATGAGGTGCAGTGATGAGTGGTGCTTTTGTCATAAGCGTTTCAACACTTTGGCTAAAGTCAGTTTCAAAACGCAAATCTCTGTTGGTTAAAATCCCCACTAATATATCTTTATCGTCAACTACTGGAAAACCAGATATTCGGTATTCGAGCATCAAATTATTTGCGTCTTGTATCGTATCGTAAAGTTTTAAGTGTATCGGCTCATTGATGATTCCGCTTTCACTCTTTTTTACACGGCTTACTTGTTTGGCTTGTGTTTTAATATCCATGTTTTTATGGATGATTCCAATGCCTCCAAGTCTTGCCATTTTGATTGCTGCTTGGTATTCAGTAACTGTATCCATCGCTGCTGATACAAAAGGGATATTGAGTGTGATATCTTTTGTTAATTGTGCATGGATGTTCACCTCTTTGGGTAACACTTCCGAATACGCAGGAATTAGTAAAACATCTTCAAATGTTAGTGCTTTTTGTCTTATTTTCATACCAATCCCTTTTATTTTAAAATATTTTCTAAACTTAATGCACCGTCAAAAAGTGTTTGCTCATCAAACGCTTTTGCGATAAATTGCCCTCCGATTGGAAGTCCCTCACTACTATTTCCGATAGGGACGGAAATTGCAGGAAGTCCCGCAAGATTAATCGCAATCGTATAAATATCACTCAAATACATATCCAATGGGTCTTTTTTACTGCCAAATTCAAATGCAGGCGTTGGAGCAACAGGAGTAAAAATCAAATCCGCCTCTTGGAAAATCTTTTCAAACTGGTCTTTGATAAGGTGTCTTGCTTTTTGTGCTTTGATGTAGTAATCATCATAATAACCACTGCTTAACACAAAAGTTCCAAGTAAAATTCTTCTTTTTACCTCTTCTCCAAAACCTTCACTTTTAGTTTTTAAGTACATATCTTTAAGTGCAGTTGCTTCTGCTTGGTTTCCATATCTCACACCATCATATCTACTCAAGTTTGTACTAGCCTCAGCAGATGCGACAACATAATACGCTGCGATATCGTACTTTGAGTTAATCATATTTTTGTAGATGATTTTATGACCCGCTTCTTCTAGTGCTTTGATAGAATCTTGTATTGATTTTTTAGTCTCATCTCCAGCCTCTTCAAGGTAGTTTTCAATGACGGCAATGGTTAGTTTTCTATCTCCATCGAGTTTATCACTTACTTTTTCATGAGGGATGTTTAAAGATGTTGAATCTCTCGGCTCATGTCCGGCTAAGATATCGTAAAGAATTGCGGCATCCTCAACATTTTGAGTAATTGGTCCTATCTGGTCAAGTGAACTTGAATACGCTGAAAGTCCATAACGACTCACTCTTCCATAAGTTGGCTTCATCCCCACACAGCCACAAAATGCAGCAGGTTGTCTGATACTTCCACCTGTATCACTTCCGAGTGCTGCGATAGCAAGTCCTGCACCAACAGCCGCGGCACTTCCTCCGCTACTTCCGCCAGGAACACAGTTTGGATTGTGAGGATTTAGCGTTTTCCCATAATACGAAGTTTCAGTCGAACTCCCCATAGCAAACTCATCCATGTTGGTTCTACCAAACGGTGCTAAATTGTGCTCTAACATTTTGTCGATAACTGTTGCATTGTAAGGTGCTACATATCCTTGAAGTATTTTAGAAGAGCATGTGACATTCCATCCCTCAACTTGGATATTATCTTTGATAGCGATTGGAACACCTACACCGTATTCGTTGATGTCAGTATCGGTTAACTGTTCTACATAGGCACCGATGTCTGAATTTTCTTTGATTTTTTTAGCTAAATCCTGTTTTAGGCTGACAATCTCTTCAGGTGAGAGTTTTAAAGCTTCTTTGAGTGTAATCACTTATTTTTCCCTGCATTTAAAATTTTAGAGATTTTATCTAATAGTGGCTAAATTTTTGACTTAATAATGATTTTTTTAGGTTCAAAAAGCTCTTGTGCTTTCTTAACAAACTCATTTTCCAAGATATCATTTGCATCTATTTCATTTGTGCTACTTACCACTTGATTTGCGATACAACTATCTGTTGGTTGTTCCTCTTTTTGAAACTCCACATCTTCAATCATAGAACTTGATTCTTCATTTGCATGGGGTTGGCTTATGGGAATCTCCTTATCTTCAGGACATGGAATCATAGAAATCTTGGCTTCAAATCCAAAACACTCTTGTACAAAATGTTTGATATGCCCCGAACTTTGTCGCAGCGTCTTTTTGCAAGCTTGTTGTGCACATGAGATGAGTTTGAGCTTGTTATCTTCAAAGTCAACAAATTCAATAGAGTTTTTAAAACATTCTCCAAGTTCGTAGTTTCTATCATAAAGCTTATCTATGAGCTCTTGAAAAGTTTTAGCATGAGGGTTTTGTTTTACAGGCTCTGGTATTGGCACTGGTGCTGGAGCTTCCACAATTGGCTCTATTTTTTCTGGTTCAGGTTCTATAGTTTGAGGTTCTTGTGGAGGAGGGGCTGGAGTAGTTGGTGGAACTGGAATCTCTTTAGGTGATTCAATGTTCTGCGGTTGAGGTTTTGGAGCTATTGCAATTTTCCCCTCAAGCTCATCTATCATATCATCGATATCTTTTATCTTTGTAGCTTCAATCATCTTGAAAAACAGAAGGGTTAGTCCAAAACCGCTATCGGCATTTAAAAAGAGTAAGTTTTTTGACTCACTTAGGATTCGGAAAAATCGGTCGCTTAACATGGTTGAAAATCTTGCATCTCTTTGGAAAAAACGCTCTTTTGCATAAGAGATAATTTCATCGATAACGACTTCACTCTCATAGCTTTCAAGCTCTTTGATAAATTCTAAAACTTTATCTCTATCATTTTTAAAGATGGCATTAAAAATCGCATCGATAAACTCAGGGTCTAAGATACCAAGCATAGAAGCAACACTTTTTGCATCTATAAAGTTTTTAGAAAAGATGATGGCTTGGTCTAAAAGTGTAAGCGTATCTCTCAATGAGCCGTTTCCTGCACGAGTTAACATGGTAAGTGCTTCTGCTTCATACTCAACATTTTCTAGGTTCAAGATGTGTGAAAGGTGTTTGACAACTTCTGGAGCATGTATCTTTTTAAACCGAAAATGCTGCGTACGGGATAAAATAGTAGGTGGAAGTTTCATCGGGTCTGTTGTCGCTAAGATAAATTTGACATACTCAGGTGGCTCTTCAAGTGTTTTTAAAAGTGCGTTAAACGCCTCTTTTGTGAGCATGTGGACTTCATCGATGATGAAAATCTTAAATCGTGCTATATTTGGTTTGTATTTTGTCTGCTCTATCAGCCCTCTGATATCATCAATCTTTCGACTACTCGCTGCATCCATCTCCACGATATCTATATGCCTGTTTTCATTCGCTGTGATACAGTTTTCGCACACTTCACATGGAGTAGAAGTTGGACCTTTATCGCACACTAGGGATTTTGCAAAGATGCGCGCAGTTGAGGTTTTTCCACTTCCTCGAAGTCCTGAAAACAGGTAAGCATGTGAGAGTCTATCTTGATCCAATGCCATGGTCAGTGTTTGTGTAATCGTCTCTTGACCGATGAGTTTATCAAAAGTTGAGGGTCTGTACTTTAGGGCTAAAACTTGCGACAATTGAACATCCTTAATACTTAGTTCTTTCCATAATACTACATTAAAATAAAGGTTTTGATAAAAGAGACGATTTACAACAAAATCGATAGGAGAATTATAGATGAAAAAAATTATAGTAACAATGATGGCACTTTTTGCCTTGGCAACACTTTTTACAGCATGTGAGAAAACAGATTATCAACACCCTTTGCATAGGTCAAGTGGAAAGTAGATAAAATACTCGAAAAAGAGTTATTATGTCCTTTTCTATACTCGGATTGTCTTCTGAAATTTTAAATGCCTTAAAAGACAAAGGCTATAAAGAAGCTACTCCCATTCAAAAAGAGTTAATTCCTGCCATGTTTTCTGGTCGGGATATCCTCGCTGGTGCTCAAACGGGCACTGGAAAAACGGCGGGTTTTGCTCTGCCTATACTTCAAGAGTTGAGTAAAGATTTTCAAGATAAACATTACCCAAAAGCTATCATCATCGTACCTACGCGTGAATTGGCGAGACAAGTACATGAGAGTTTCCAAGTGTATGGAAAATATCTGCCTTTAAAAAGTATCGTTCTTTTTGGCGGGAAAAACATAACAAGCCAAATTAAGGCATTAAAGTCTGGTGTGGATATCGTTGTGAGTACTTCTGGGCGATTGTTAGAGCATATCGAACAGAAAAATATCAGCGTAACAGGCGTTAAATATCTTGTTTTAGATGAAGCGGATACCATTCTTGATATGGGATTTGTCAAAGAAGTGACAAAAATTCTCTCCTGCCTTCCTGAAAATCGACAAAATATTTTCATCTCTGCAACACTTTCAGGCTCTGTAAAAAGACTCGCAGATGAGATACTAAATCGGGTAAAACTTATCGAAGTAGATAGCATGGGAGCAACTGCGAGTTTAGTGAGGCAAGTTATCCATCCCGTAGAGAAAGAGCAAAAAACAGAACTTTTATCATTTTTGATAGGTTCTAGAAACTACAAATATGTATTGGTTTTTGTGAGAAAAAAACTAGAAGCTGATGAAGTTGCCAAAGAGTTAAATTTAAATGGTTTAAAAACTTCAGTTATCCATGGAGATAAAACCTCAGGTGCAAGAAATAGAGCTATGAGTGATTTTAAAGAGGGGAAAATCCGTGTTTTAGTAGCCACTGATATCGCAGCAAGAGGTTTAGATATCCCTTCACTTTTGGTCGTTATAAATTATGATATACCACATGTAACAGGAGATTATATCCACCGCATAGGACGAACTGGACGGGCAGGGCTTGAGGGCTTGGCGATAACACTTATTTCTCCAAAAGAGGAGATTGCTTTAAGAGATGTAGAGCAACTTTTGGGTAAAAAAATAGATAGAGAGATTATCAAAGGGTATGAACCAGTTGTGACTGAGGTTCAAAAAGGGACTAGGAAAAGAGCTAAAGATATGAAAAAAACCGATGGCGCTTTTGGGAATAAGAAGCGTAAGAGTGTTGTGAAGAAGAAGCGGAAAGTTACTAAGAGGGATGGTTGGGCAAAGCGTTAATTTTTCAACCACTCATTCGCAACTTCTTTCAACTTATCAGGATTTTCCGAAGCAAAAAGCTTTAATTCAGTATTCAGATGTGTCTCAGTAATTCCAAACTCATCCTCCAAAAATTCAACCACCGCTTCTCCAGAATGAATTAAAATCGCTTTTGGAAAAAACTTATGAATCTGGCGAGAGATAAGTGGAAAATGGGTACATCCTAAGATGATAGCATCAGGTTGGCTCACTCCATCAAAGTAATGCTCCATGACAGTTTTTAAAACTTTTCCGCTAAAAAGTCCCTCTTCAACAATAGGCACAAAAAGGGAAGGGGAGAGTGACTCGATGTTTTTATAGCCATGCTCTTTTAATAGTCTCTCATATTTTCCACTATTTATGGTTGCGTTGGTTCCAAGGATTAAAATTTTTGCATCTTTATTTGGAATTTTATTTTTTAATGCCAAAACTCCCGGCTCAATTACCCCTGAAACTTTAAAGGGTGCGTTTGCTTTGAGTTCGTCAATGGCGTATGCAGATACAGAGTTGCAGGCGGTTATCATGATATCGATATCAAAGTTTTTGAAAAATTCTACTGCTTCAAGAGAGTAGCGGATGATTGTGTTTTTGTCTTTGACTCCGTATGGAACACGGGCGGTGTCTCCAAAGTAGATAATTTCATCAAAGAGTTTGTATTCAAGAAGAGATTTTACAACAGTAAGTCCGCCAACTCCGCTGTCATATACTCCCGCTCGCATGATGTGATTTTATCCTTCATTCATGATGGCTAAAAATTCATTGTTATCTTTTGTTTTTTGCATTTTTTTGTATAAAAATTTGAGTGCTTCAACATCTTCCATTTGACTCATGGCAGAACGAAGTGCCCATACTTTTTGTAGGACATCAGGGGAGAGTAGAAGTTCTTCTTTTCTGGTTCCTGATTTTAAGATGCTCATCGCTGGGTAAATTCTTCTATCCGCTACATATCTGTTTAGAACGGTTTCTGAGTTTCCTGTTCCTTTGAACTCTTCAAAGATGACTTCATCCATACGGCTTCCCGTTTCGATAAGTGCTGTTGACATGATGGTTAGACTTCCGCCAAATTCAATGTTTCTAGCTGCTCCAAAAAATCGTTTTGGTTTGTGAAGTGCATTGGCGTCAACTCCTCCACTTAGTACTTTTCCGCTTGAAGGTGTTGCTGTGTTATACGCACGAGCAAGTCTAGTAATAGAATCAAGAAGGATGACAACATCTTTTCCCATCTCTACCATTCTTTTGGCTCTCTCTATCACAAGTTCCGCCACACGAACATGGTTTGCAGGTGGTAAATCAAAGGTTGAGCTAAATACTTCACCTTTTACAGAGCGCTGCATATCCGTTACCTCTTCAGGCCTCTCATCTACGAGTAGGACTAAAAGTACCATTTCTGGATGGTTTTGTGTGATTCCATGTGCTAACTCTTTTAAAAGTTCTGTTTTACCCGTTCTTGGAGGTGCAACGATAAGTCCCCGTTGC